>PWLT01000072.1 GCA_003558415.1 Hyphomicrobiales bacterium | reverse complement strand
TCTGCGCCGTGGTCTTCCATTTGGCCAGTTTCGTCACCTGCAACAGCCCGGCCTTCTAGCCGAGGTATTCACGCAGGCCCGAGACGAAGATTTCGCGAAACAGGATCACGGTGGCGGGCAGGATCAGCCAGGGGTTCATGCCCGAATAGCCGGTGATGACCAAAAGCGCGATCACCACCATCGCCTTGTCGGCGATCGGGTCGAGCATGGCGCCGATCTTCGATTCCTGTTTCCACAGCCGGGCGAGGTAGCCGTCGAAATAATCGGTGATCGCCGCTCCGATGAACAGGACCAGCGCGAACCAGTCCGCCCAGGGGCGGTTGAAGTAGAGAAACATCACCGCAACCCCCGGCGCGGCGAGCAGCCGCAGCGTGGTCAGGATATTGGGTACGGTCCAGATCATGCGATCTCCTCGCGACGGTCGCGGAAAACTAGCCCTTTGGCGGGTCGGGCGAAACCGAAATCGCGCCCCGCGCTGCGGTGCCGGCAAGGCCCTGCCTGCGGCTCTGCGCTGGCCGGCTCACCCGCCGGAATGGAAGTAGTCGTAGATCTTGCGCGCCATCGTATCGGATATACCGTCGACGGCCTGCAGATCCGACAGCCCCGCGCGGCTGGCGGCCTTGGCCGAGCCGAAATGCGCCAGCAGCGCGCGCTTGCGCGCCGCCCCGATGCCGGGGATGTCATCAAGCGACGTGGCGCCCACCGATTTCGCGCGTCGCGCGCGATGGGCGCCGATGGCGAAGCGGTGCGCCTCGTCGCGCAGGCGCTGGACGAAATAGAGCACCGGATCGTTGCGGCGCAGGGCGAAGGGGCGGCGACCGGGGCGGTGAAACTCCTCCTTGCCCGCATCGCGGTCCACGCCCTTGGCCACACCCAGCAGCGGGATATCCTCGACGCCGAGCTCGGAAAGGGTTTCCGCCACCGCCGCCACCTGCCCCGCACCGCCGTCGATCAGCAGCAGATCGGGCCATGCCTCGCTCACGCGGTCCGGGTCGTCCCTGAGCAGGCGCGAGAAGCGGCGCGAGAGGACCTCGCGCATCATGGCCAGGTCGTCGCCGGCCGCGGGGCTGTCGCGGCTGATGTTGAACTTGCGGTACTGGCTCTTGATGAACCCGTCGGGGCCGGCGACGATCATCGCGCCCACTGCATGCGCGCCCTGGATGTGGGAGTTGTCATAGACCTCGATGCGCCGCGGCGGGGCGTCGAGCGCGAAGGTTTCGGCCAGCCCCTTGAGCAGCCGGTCCTGTGCGGCGTCCTCGGCCAGGCGGCGGCCCAGGCTCTCGCGCGCGTTGCGCGCGGCGTTCTCGACCAGCTCGGCCTTCTCGCCGCGCTTGGGCAAGGCGATCTCGACCTTGCGCCCGGCCCGCTCGGACAGCAATTCGCTCATCAGGTCGTGATCCTCCAGCGGATGCGACAGCAGGATCAGCCGTGGCGGGGTCTTGTTGGCGTAGAACTGCGCGAGAAAGGCCTCGATGATCTCCGGCTCCTCGGCCCCGGCGCCGGTGCGCGGATAGAAATCCTGATTGCCCCAGCTCTGATGCGCGCGGATGAAGAAGACCTGCACGCAGGCCTGCCCGCCCTCCAGATGCAGGGCGACGACATCGGCCTCGGCAACGCCGCGCGGGTTGATTCCCTGGCTCTGCTGCACGGCGGTCAGCGCGCGGATGCGGTCGCGCAGGGCGGCGGCGCGCTCGAATTCCTCCGCCTCGCTGGCCTCTGCCATCGCTCGGGCGAGATCGGCCTGGATGCGCGTGCTCCGCCCCTGGAGGAAGCGTTCGGCATCGGCCACGAGGGCGGAGTAATCCGCCTCGCTGATCTTGCCCACGCAGGGCCCGGCGCAGCGCTTGATCTGGTAGAGCAGGCAGGGCCGGGTGCGCGAGCGGAACACCGAATCGGTGCAGTTGCGCAGCAGGAATACCTTCTGCAACTGATTGAGCGTGCGATTGACCGCGCGGGCATTCGCGAAGGGGCCGAAATAGCTGCCCTTGACCGTGCGCCGGCCGCGATGCTTGCGCAGCTGCGGATAGGCGTGATCTTTGGCGATGAGGATGTTGGGAAAGCTCTTGTCGTCGCGCAGGAGCACATTGTAGCGCGGCTTGAGCTGCTTGATGAGGTTCTGCTCGAGCAGCAGCGCCTCGGTTTCGGTGCGCGTGGTCAGGAACATCATCGACGCAGTTTCGCGGATCATCCGCGCGATTCGTTCGGAATGGCCCGTGGGGCGCGCGTAGCTGCTGACTCTCGCGCGTAGGTTGCGCGCCTTGCCCACATAGAGCACGCGCGCCTGATCGTCGAGCATCCGGTAGACGCCGGGCGAAGCGTCCAGCGTCCTGACCAGCCGCTGGATCAGCTCGTGCCCGGTTTCGCCGGCTTCGCGCGTCCCGCTTGGCATTGCGTCGTGATCAGACATGCTCGCCTCGTGCGATTCCCTTTCGGCTGCACCGCCGAAGCCGGAAGTTCAAGAAAAAGCTTTCCACGATTTCTGTGGACAACTCTGGTGGCAACTTCGCGTGAAGGGAAATTTCTCCTTGTTTCGGGCCGGGTTCGTCAAGTTGCACAAAAAATAGGCACAAATGTAATCTCTTGAAAACATGCGATAATAATTTGCTCCTGCGTAGTGCGCTGAGATTCTTGACAAAACCGTGAACGTTCGATGACCACTCTCGTCCAAGGTGGACAACTCACCCGGAACAGTAGCGGAACACGGCGGCTGCGCTATTCCGGGATGTCCATATCGGCGGTCCGCCAGGCCAGGTGTTGGCCGCCATCGACGCAGAGCAGCTGGCCCGTGACCGCCGGCGCGTCGAGCAGATAGCCCAGCGCCGCGGTGATGTCCGACGGGTCCGCGCCGCGCTGCAGGATGGTGGCCGCGCGCTGGCGCGCGAAATGCTCGGTGCTCTGGCGTGCGGCGCGAAGCGTCGGGCCCGGGCCGATGGCGTTAACCCTCACCTTTGGGGCGAGCGCCTGCGCGGCGGTCTGCGTGAAGGTCCACAGCCCGGTCTTGGCGATGGTGTAGGACATGAAGGCGGGCGTGAGCTTGCGCACCCGCTGGTCGATCATGTTCACCACCGCGGCCCGCGCGCGCGGCTCGCCCGCTGCGTCGATCTCGGGCTCGGGGGCCTGCGCCGCGAAGGCGGAGGTCAGGACGACTGGCGCGCGCAGGTTTGATTCAATGTGCCGGTCCCAGCTTTCGCGCGTGGCGCTGGCCATCGTGTCATGCTCGAACACCGAGGCGTTGTTGACCAGCGCCGTGAGCGGGCCACCCAGCGCCTCGGCGGCGCGCGGGATGAGCGTCTGTGTTTCGGCCTCGCGTGTCAGATCGGCACACATACAGGCC
>PWLT01000274.1 GCA_003558415.1 Hyphomicrobiales bacterium | reverse complement strand
CTTGTGGACGTGGATGCGGGCGCGCGGATGTATGCGCAGATCATCGACTGCCCGCCGGAGCGAGTGAAGATCGGGATGCGTGTCTCCGCGCGCTTCGTGGCGCTGACCGACGAGATCACGATCCCGAAATTCGCTCCGGCCGAGACAGCGTGATACTTGCCGGCGCCGAAGCACTCCTCAGCGGCTTGCGCCATGCCCAAAAGGAGTGCGCGCTCAGAGCCACCTCGCGGGAAACCAACTATCCCGAGTGGCCGACGGCGCCCTGAGCCGCTCGCCACGGCACATTATCGTTCGCGGCGAGGCATTGCTTGCGGTTGACAGCAGGTGCGACCTCGCTAAAAGGCGGGCTTGAGGAATTGTGCGGGCGTTGTCGTTGAGGGATCAGGCGGCCCGCTTGAAGGAGCAAGATCAATGGCGAAGCCGACGACGATCAAGATCCGTCTGAACTCGACGGCGGGCACCGGGCACTTCTACGTGACCAAGAAGAACGCCCGCACCATGACCGAGAAGATGACGGTGCGCAAATACGACCCCGTCGTGCGCAAGCATGTCGAATACAAGGAAGGCAAGATCAAGTAATCTGCCATTCCCTGGTCAAGGTATGGGCCACACACCGCTGCAGCGGTGTGTGGCCCTTTGTTATCGTGAATGCGCAACCCGCGGGTGCGGCGGATCGGGCCAGGCGGATTGCGTCCGCCTGGGTGGCCGGGTCACGGCGCTCTGGGCCGGTCTGGCCGCCATTCCGCCAGAGCGTCAGGCGGCGGGTTCGGTTTCTCGGCGCTCCGTCCGCTCGGGCTCGACCTCACCATGCAGCATCTCGGTCTCCGGCAATCCCTCGCGCGAAAGCAGGATCGCGATCGGGCGCAGCTGCGAGATGTGGGAGCACACGATCATCACGCCGACCATGATCGGCACCGCCAGGAACATGCCCGGCACGCCCCAGACCAGCCCCCAGAAGGCCAGCGAGATGATGATCCCGAAGGATGAGAGCCGGAGCGCGCGGCCCATAAGCATCGGGTCGATGATGTTGCCGATCAGGAACTGGATGCCCCCCGCGACGAGGAAGAGCATGAGCGCGACCGAGGGCTCGGCCGCCTGCACATAGCCCACCAGCGCGACGATCACCGTTGCGATGATCGAGCCGAGATTGGGAATGTAGTTGAGAATGAAGACGAGGATTCCCATCGCCGCGGCGAATTCGAGCGAAAAGAGCCGCATCACGAGAAAGATGAGGATGCCTGTCACCGCGCTGACGAATGTCTTCACCAGAAGGTAGTAGTTCACGTTGCGCACGATCGAGCCAATGATCCGCCCGACCCGCGCGGCCTGACGCTCATCGCCCAGCAGGTTCACCAGCTTGGTGGGAAACCATACCCGCTCGGCGAAGAGGAAGCCCACGAAGAGGATGATCAGTACCACCGCCGAGAGCAGGTTGCCCGCCTGGCCCGCGCCGGTGCGCAGATAGCCGGTGATCTCGATCGAGCGGATGGTGGCCAGCACTGCCGCCTCCACATCCTCGCCCATGAAGGCAAAGAGCTCCGCGACCGCGAACTGGGCCTGCTCGGCATAGGTGAGCGAGGTGGTGAGCACCGTGTTGAGCTGCGACAGCAGCAGAGCCGACAGCGACAGCAGCACCGAGGAGATCAGCGCCACCGCGAACACGCTGGCCAACCAGTTGGTGATGCGAAGGCGCCCGATGCGCAGCCGCGCGATGGAATTGATCGCATCCGAAGTCAGCGAGAACAGGATGATCGCGATGGCCAGCGAGATCAGCACGAATTTTGCCGCGATCAGCATGTAGAGCACGATGCCGAAGGCGATGATTCCCATCAGCCAGGTCTGCAGCCGGAACTTCTCCCCGAAGGTCAGGCGCGCGGGGGCGCCCGGATCGGGCGGATACTTGCTGTTCATGCCGTGCTGCCTTGTCATGCTTTGTCGGGACCGGGATGCGCGCGCGCGGTACACGGCCAGCGGTGCCTATTGCCAGCCGCACTTACACCCGACTCTAGAAGCGGCGCGGATGCACCGCAAGGTTCTCGCGCACAACGTGGCGGTTCCGGCAACGAATGGACTTCTCCGCCCGGCCGGGGGCTCCGCCGCAGCCGTCCCCGGCATGTGCGTCAGTCCGTCCGGTCGCGGCTGAAGGCATAGACTATGCAGCCCAGCATGAGCGCGACGCCGAAGAACAGGAAAAGCGCCTGGTAGGGGCCCTGGGGTGTTGTCGCGATGGCCTGAGCGCCGGAGTGGACGCGCCCCGAGGCGAGCTGGAAAAGCCCCACCCCGCCGATGCCGAACAGGTTGAGCAGCGTCACCCCGCGACCCGTCAGATGCGGTGGAAAGAAGCTGCGGCCATGCGCCATGAGCATCGGGAAAGAGGCACCGAACAGCCCCACCCCGGCCAGCAGCAGTGCCGCGCCCCAATAGCTCGCCTGCGGGACGAACCACAGCGCCGCGAGGCAGGTCACGCCGGCAAGATTGCCCGCCAGCGCCACCCATTTGCGAGTGCCGAAGACCCGGTCGAGCGGGCCATAGGCGAAATTGCCGATCACCATCGCGATCCCCATCAGCAATGTCACCTGGCCTATGCCGCCTGCGCCCGCGCCAAACACATCCTCGTAATAGGGTCCGACCCACAGCCCCCGCAGCCCCGCGGAGGGGGCGTAATTCACCGCGATCAGAGGCAGAATCAGCCAGAGCGCGCGGATCCGCAGCAGGTCCATCAACGACCCCGCGCCGGGCGTCTCACTCGCGCGCGGCGGATCCTGCACGACGCGCAGGAGCGCCAGCGCCGTGGCCACCGTGATCCCCGCCAGCACGAGCACCGCTGCGCGCCAGCCCATCGCCTCGGCGGCGAAAGCCAGCGGCCAGGCGGAGGCGAGGTTGCCCAGCGAGCCGAAACCGATCACCGCGCCGGCAAGCGTGGCAAAGACCGCCGGCGGGTAGACGCGCGCGAAGGTGTAGAAGGCGGCCATGAGCACCGGCGCGCAGCCGATTCCCAACAGGATCATCGCCAGATGGACGCCCCATGCCCCCTGCGCGGCGGCGAAGACGAGCGCGCCGCCGCCGCCCGCCACCCCGAGCAGCCAGGCGGTGGTCCGTCGGGGGCCGATCCGGTCGAGTGCCCAGCCGACGGGGATCTGCATCGCTGCAAAGGCCAGGAACCAAAGTCCCGAGGCAAGCGCGAGCTCATCGGCACGCACCCCGATATCGGCGCTGAGCATCGGCGCCAGAACCGCGAGAAAGGCGCGATAGAACTGACTCAGCACATAGCCGAGCACGAGAAACAGGATGCCGGTCTTCATGGGGTTCCCTCGCTGGCGCGCGCCACCCTGCAACGATTGGG
>PWLT01000180.1 GCA_003558415.1 Hyphomicrobiales bacterium | reverse complement strand
GCCGGGTCTACGACCCGTGCTGTGGGTCCTCCGGAATGTTCGTCCAATCCGTGGAGTTCATCCGTGCCCACCAGACCGGGAACGGGAACGGTGGAGGAGCCAGAACGAACATCTCCATCTACGGCCAGGAGTCCAACTACACGACGTGGCGACTCGCCAAAATGAACCTGGCGATCCGGGGCATCGAGGGGCAGATCGCCCACGGCGACACCTTCCACAACGACCGCCATCCGGATCTGAAGGCCGACTTCATCCTCGCCAACCCACCGTTCAACATCAGCGACTGGGGCGGAGAGCGTCTCAAGGATGACAAGCGGTGGAATTACGGCGTCCCGCCTACGGGTAACGCCAACTTCGCGTGGGTTCAGCACATGGTGCACCACCTGGCGCCCGGCGGAACAGCCGGCTTCGTCCTGGCGAACGGCTCCATGAGCTCGCAACAGTCGGGAGAGGGCGAGATCCGGAAGAACCTGGTGGAGGCCGACGTCGTGGACTGCATGGTCGCTCTCCCGGGCCAGCTCTTCTACTCCACCCAGATCCCCGTCTGTCTCTGGTTCTTGGCTCGTGACCGAAAGAACGGGAAGTATCGGGACAGGCGCGGTGAGGTCTTGTTCATCGATGCCCGGAAGATGGGCACGATGGTGGATCGGACGCACCGGGAGCTGACGAACGAGGACATCGCCAGGATTGCCGACACCTACCATGCCTGGAGATGCGAGGAAGGAGCGGGTGATTACGAGGACGTGCCTGGGTTCTGCAAGAGCGCTTCGCTCGAGGAGGTCCGGAAGCACAGCCACGTGCTGACACCAGGCCGGTATGTGGTACCTGAAGCCCAGGAGGACGACGGAGAGCCGTTCGAGGAGAAGATGGAGCGGCTGGCGGCGGAGTGGCGGGAGCAGCTCGCGAAGGCTGCGGAGCTGGACGCGGCCA
The DNA here is from genome assembly GCA_003558415.1 of Hyphomicrobiales bacterium. Classification (GTDB taxonomy): domain Bacteria; phylum Pseudomonadota; class Alphaproteobacteria; order Rhodobacterales; family Rhodobacteraceae; genus Alkalilacustris. The sequence goes on along the minus strand of PWLT01000180.1, from coordinate 2,426 downwards.
TTGGCGCGAATTTGGAGGGGCTTGGGTATGGAGGGTGATTGGCAGGAGGTATCCTTTCCGGAGGCCATCGACTTCCGGGAAGGCCCAGGCATTCTGGCCAAGGACTTCCATGATGAGGGCGTTCCACTTGTCCGCCTGGCAGGGCTGGACCGGGGCGGGTCGGTCCTGACGGACTGCAACTACCTCGACCCAAACAAGGTGGCCAAGAAATGGAACCATTTCCGACTTGAGAAGGGCGACATCCTCGTTAGCACGTCGGCTTCGCTTGGTCGGATTGCTGTCGTCGGCGATAAGGGCGTTGGCGCGATTCCCTATACGGGCATCATTCGGATGCGCCCAAGGGACGGGCGGCTGATCGCGCCTTTCATTCGTTACCTGCTTGAGGGGCCACACTTTCAGCGGCAGGCTGAGATGCTCGGCGCGGGGAGTGTGATTCGGCATTTCGGTCCGACACACCTTCGTGAAATGACCGTTATAGTTCCCCCGCTCCCGGAACAACGCGCCATCGCCCACATCCTCGGCACCCTCGACGACAAGATCGAGCTGAACCGACGGATGAACGAGACGCTAGAGGGCATGGCCCGGGCGCTCTTCAAGTCCTGGTTCGTCGACTTCAATCCGGTGCGAGCGAAGATGGACGGCCGGTGGCAGTCCGGAGAGTCGCTACCGGGGCTCCCTGCGGGTCTGTATGACCTCTTTCCGAATCGGCTGGTGCAGTCGGAGTTCGGGGAGGTGCCGGAGGGGTGGGAGGTGGGTCTTCTCCGAGAGTTCGCCTCCATGACGCGGAACTCCGTGAAGCCGCAGCAGCACCTGGACGAGGTATTCGCGCACTACAGCATCCCCGCGTTCGATGACGGGCGAACGCCCGTGCTTGAGGCAGGGGAAGCGATTAAGAGCAATAAATACCTAGTTGGACCCCACTCTATCCTGGTCTCGAAGCTCAACCCACGGATCCCGCGGGTTTGGCTTCCAGCCGCTGCTGATGGACCACGCGCGATCTGCTCGACCGAATTCCTCGTCACGGAGCCGGCCGACCTAGGACACCGATCCTGGTTCTACTGTCTGCTCACCAGCGAGGCGTTCCAAACCAGGTTCCGAACCCTCGTAACGGGTACTTCCGGAAGCCACCAACGTGTCCGGCCTCAGGCGTACATGGCGTTGCCCATAGTCGCGCCTCCCAAGGAGCTGCGGTCTCTGTTCGCCGAGACCGCCGATGCGCTCCTTTCGCGATCCCAAGCAGGACGCCATGAATCCGAGAGCCTCGCAGCCCTGCGCAGCACCCTCCTCCCCAAGCTGATCTCCGGCGAATTGCGCCTCCGGGAGGCTGAGCAGTCCGTGGAGCAAGCCACCTGATGCCGCAAGCAGCTTCCGTGCCCCTGGTGATGTACGGTGCCCGAGCCGCCATGGCCGCGGGACTCGTGCATATCGAGGAGCAGGTGAATGGGATCGAACGGGCAGTCGCTGAGAATCCCGGACTCGCGTTCGACCTTGCGAAGACGCTGATCGAAAGCGCCTGCAAGGCGATCCTGACCGAGCGTGGGGTTGGGTATGCCGCCACGGACGATCTCCCGAAGCTGTTCAAGGAGGCGTCTCGTGTCCTGCCGTTCCTGCCAGCTGAGGCGAGCGACGCCTCCAAGACCCGCAAGAGCCTTGCTCAGACCCTAAGCGGCCTCAGCACCGCCGTTCAAGGAGTCTGTGAGCTCCGAAACGCGTGCGGGTTTGCCTCCCACGGCTCCGATGGTCCGAGGCCCGTCATGGAGGAAGTGCAGGCGGCGCTCGCTGCCGCCACAGCAGACGCGATTGTCGGATTCCTGCACCGGGTTCATACCCAGGATCGCACACCGCCTTCGGACCCAGCTGCGGACTTCGATGGGAACCCGGCGTTCAACGACCATGTGGACGGGGCACACGACGAGATCCGGATCTTCGAGTCGCTCTTCAGACCGAGCGAAGTGCTCTTCCGCATGGAGCCCCAGACCTACCGGATCTACCTCGCGGAGTTTGTACCCGAAGAGGATCATGACGCGACGGAGGCGGCTTCGTGAGCAGATTCGGAGAGTCCGTGATCGAACAGGCCGCTCTCGCATGGCTCGAAAGCGTGGGCTGGAACGTGGCACATGGACCGGAGATCGCCCCGGGCACCTCCGGAGCGGAACGTTCAGACTACCGCGAGGTGATCCTCGCCCAGCGGCTTCGCGATGCCCTGGCCCGGCTCAATCCCAGCCTCCCCCACGAGGCGCTGGAGGATGCGTTTCGGAAGCTTACGCGACCGGAGGGCCCATCCTTGGTTACGCAGAATCGCGCTTTTCATCGGCTCCTGGTCGATGGGGTGCCGGTTGAGTACCGGGACGGGACCGGCTCGATCCGAGGTGCTCAGGTGACCGTGGTGGATTTCGACGACGTGACGACCAATGACTGGCTCGCTG
>PWLT01000366.1 GCA_003558415.1 Hyphomicrobiales bacterium | reverse complement strand
TCCTGTGGGGCGCGGACGGCGAGGAGATCGTCTGGCACGAGGCGCTTCTGCGCAGCGCGGGGCTCAGGCCCGAGGATTTCGCCCATACCCTTGCCCAGCGGCGCGCGGAGCTGGAAGAGCGGCGCGCGCGCTATCTGGGCGGCCGCGCCCCCCGCGCCGTAAAGGGACGCTCGGTCATCGTGGTCGATGACGGGATCGCCACAGGCATGACCGTACGCGCCGCGCTTGCGGGGCTGCGCCGGCTCGACCCGGCGCGCATCGTGCTCGCCGTACCGGTCGCCCCGCCCGAGACGCTGCGCGAGATACGTCCGCAGGTCGATGAGTTGCTGTGCCTGGAGGCCCCGCCGGGCTTTCGCGCCGTGGGCCAGTTCTACCGCGACTTCGCCCAGACCGACGACGCCGAGGTGATCGCCGCGCTCAATGCGGCGAATGCCGATATCGACGACAATTCCGAGGGAGGGAAGCAATGAAGCTCAATGTCTATCTCGCCGGCGAGATTCACAGCGACTGGCGCGCGGAGATCATCGCGGCGGCTGCGGATCTCGACGTGACTTTCACCTCGCCGGTGACCGATCACGCCGCTTCCGACGATTGCGGCGTGGCGATCCTGGGCGCGGAGGAGGACAAGTTCTGGCATGACCACAAGGGCGCGAAGCTCAACGCCATCCGCACCCGCAAGGCGCTTGCCGATGCCGATGTCGTCGTCGTGCGCTTCGGCGACAAGTACAAGCAGTGGAACGCGGCTTTCGATGCCGGCCAGGCCGCCGCGATGGGCAAGGCGCTGATCGTGCAGCACGGCCCCGAGCATGCGCACGCGCTCAAGGAGGTCGATGCCGCCGCGCTCGCGGTTGCGCGAGAGCCGCGCCAGGTCGTCGAGATTCTGCGCTACGTCCTTGAGGGCACGCTGCCCGCCTGAGCGCCGCGCGGCCACCGGCCCGTCAGTCCACGCTGCGCCCTGCCTGGCAGGGCCGCTGGAACTTCGCCCGCGCAACGGGCAGGAGCCCGAAACTTCCGTGCCATCCGCAGCGGAAAACCAGTTGAAAACCTGCCGCTCCGGGCAGAATGTCGGGCGGTGGGCGCATATTGTCCTTTCATTTCCTCTATGCCCACGGGGAGCAGGAGGTGCCGGAAATGTTTGCCGAATTCAGGAACTTCATCGCGCGCGGCAATGTCATGGACATGGCGGTGGGCATCATCATCGGGGCGGCCTTCACGGCGATCGTCTCGAGCCTTGTGGCCGATCTGATCAACCCGCTCATCGGCGTCGTGACCGGTGGGGTCGACTTCTCGGACCTGTTCGTGAATCTGGGCGATGGGGAGTTCGCAAGCCTCGCCGCCGCCCGCGAAGCCGGCGCGCCGGTTTTCGCCTACGGCTCCTTCATTACGGCGGTGATCAACTTCCTCATCATCGCCTGGGTGGTGTTCCTGCTTGTCAAGGGCGTGAACCGCATCAAGGAATCCACGACTCGCAAGCAGGCGCCCGTGCCCGGGGCTCCGTCAGGCCCGACGCAGGAGCAGTTGTTGATGGAGATCCGCGACGCCCTGGTAACGGGTTCAAAGTGAAACTGGCGCGACGATTGATGCCGGCTGCTTCCGGCGCCGGTAGCAACGCAAGCAGCTGTGTTCCGGCATCCCTTCCGCCGCGCTTGGGCCTCGGCGGGGATGCCGGAACACAGGCGCGGCGCGGGAATCGCTTGTCGCAATGCATTCCTTACCGGTCGCGCAGGAACGGTCGCGTGCGGCCGTCTCGGGCGAGGCTTGGCGCATGGTTTTGCGGACATCGCGCGGATCGCAGGCGGGGCCATGACACAGACGCTCGCATTCCTCCATTATCTGGGTCTGATGCTGGGCGCGGCAGGTGGCTTTGCATCGAGCGTGATCATGCGCCGGGCCGCGGGGCTGCCACCCGACGAGGCCCGGCCCCTGCGCGAGCTTGGCCCGGTTCTGGCCAACATGTCGGCGGCGGGTCTGGCGCTGCTGTGGCTGACCGGGCTGGCGCTTCTGTGGTTGGCCTGGGGCGGGCCGGGCGACATGTCGGTATGGTTCTGGGTGAAGATGGCCTTCGTCGTCGCGCTCACGCTGGTGATCGGGCTCATCCACCACGCCTATGCCGACATCCGGCGCGGCAACACCGCCGCAGCGGCGCGCCTGCCGCTGCTCGGCCCGCTGGCGGGCATCTCCTCGCTACTGGCGGTGCTGTTCGCCGTGATCGCCTTCACCGGCTGAGGCCCGCGCGCTCACTTCTTGAGCGCCAGCGCGGGCGAGATCACGTCGATGCCCAGCGCCTTGCCGACCGCGTAATAGGTCAGATGCCCGGCATGGGTGTTGAGCCCGTCGAGCAGATGCGGGTCGTCCTCGCAAGCCTGGCGCCAGCCCTTGTCGGCCAGCGCCAGCATGTAGGGCATGGTGGCGTTGCCCAGCGCGATGGTCGAGCTGCGCGGCACCGCACCGGGCATGTTGGCCACGCAGTAATGCATGATCCCGTCCACCTCGTAGATCGGATCCTGATGCGTGGTGGGGCGCGAGGTCTCGAAACAGCCGCCCTGATCGATGGCCACATCCGCCAGAACCGCACCCGGCTGCATGTAGGACAACTGCGCGCGGGAGATCAGCTTGGGCGCCGCCGCGCCCGGGATAAGCACCGCGCCGATGATCATGTCCGCGCGCTCGAGCAGTCCCTCCAGCGCTGCCGCATCCGAATACTGCGTCGTCAGACGGCCCTGGAAGACATCATCGAGATAGGACATGCGCGGGATCGAACGGTCCAGAACCGTCACATTCGCCCCCATTCCCACGGCAACGCGCGCCGCGGCGGTGCCGACCACTCCGCCGCCCACGATCACGACAGTCGCCGGGCGCACACCGGGGACGCCGCCCATCAGCACGCCGCGCCCGCCATTGGCCTTCTGCAGCGTCCAGGCGCCCATCTGCGGCGCAAGCCGGCCGGCAACCTCGGACATCGGCGCCAGAAGCGGCAAGCCCCCGCGACCATCAGTCACCGTCTCATAGGCGATGGCGGTAACACCGGAGGCCAGCAGATCGCGGGTCTGCTCCGGGTCGGGGGCGAGATGCAGGTAGGTGAACAGCACCTGCCCGTCGCGCAGTTGCCGGCGCTCGGCGGCCTGCGGCTCCTTGACCTTCACGATCATCTCCGCCTCGGCGAAGACCTCCTCGGCCGTGGGCACGATGCGCGCGCCGGCGGCCTCGTAGGTCGCGTCCTCGAAGCCCGCACCCGCTCCCGCGCCGCTCTGGATCATGACCTCGTGGCCGTGGCCGACGGCCTCGCGCGCGGCGTTGGGCGTGAGCCCGACGCGAAACTCCTGCGGCTTGATCTCCCTGGGGCATCCGATCTTCAT
>PWLT01000436.1 GCA_003558415.1 Hyphomicrobiales bacterium | reverse complement strand
CGTGCCGCGCGTGCACAGCGCGGCCACCTGAAGCAGGGGCGGGCGACGCAGAAGCGGCGTGACGAAGCGGGCCAGCGCATCGGAGAGGCGGTCTCGGATCACGGGTGGCTCCCCTTCGGTGCAGCAGGGACAGTTGCGCCACGCAGGGTCGCCGGGGCAGCGAAGGCACGCCCCTTTCGGGGTGCGCAGGTGCAACGCATGGGGCGCGAGCACGCGGCATGGGTGGATAGGCGCGGCGGCCGGGTCATTCCTCGGGGTCCGGTGTGCTGCGCAGTCGCTTGGTTCGCTGGCGTCGCTTCTTGGCCTCGATTCGGCGGCGCTCGCTCGCCGCGGTCGGGCGCGTCGGGATGCGGCGCCGCGGCGCGACCAGCGCGCGGCGGATCAGCTCTGCCAGCCGCTCGCGCGCAATCTCGCGGTTGCGCGCCTGGCTGCGGGTTTCATCGACGCGGATCACCAGCGCGCCCTCGGAGGTCCAGCGCCGCCCGGCCAGCCGCCGCAGCCGCGTCTTGACCGGAGCGGGCAGATTCGGGCTGCGCGCAGCCTCGAAGCGAAGCTCGACCGCTGTGGAGACCTTGTTGACGTTCTGTCCGCCCGGCCCGGAGGCGCGGGTGAAGCTCTCGCTCAGCTCCCAGTCCTGCAATGCGATCTCGTCATTGATGCGCAACATGGTGCCAGTGATCTAGGGCGCAAAGGGCAGGGGCCGCAACCGCGAAAGCCGGCGGGGCACGGGTCGGGCGCGCAATGCGAAAGGGCCGCCCCGGCTCGGGGCGGCCCTCACGAGTATCTCGGAGATGGGCCAGTTAGGGTCTGTCCCAACCGGTCGGCGCGCCCCTCGGGGCTGCCCTCAGGCCGCGATCCTCCCGGTTGTCCTGACACCTCTCTCCAATATCACTCTCGACACTGGACCACCTCCTTTCGACTGGTTGCTGTTAAGCCAAGGTTGGCACATATTTTGTGTTTGTCAAAACAAATTATGCTCTCTGTTGGGTCATTCGTTTCACGATCAGGCGAAACGGCACCAGCGCGATCAGCGCGAGCGCCAGCTTGACGCCCCAGTCCGCCACGGCAAGGCTGACCCAGAGCGGCGCCACCGGCCCGGTGCCCAGCAACGGCAGCGCCTCGCCCGCCCAGCTGACATCCTCGGCCGGGCTGATGAAGGACAGCGTGGCCGAGAAGGCGATGGAGAAGAACAGCACCGTGTCCACGGTCGATCCCACCAGTGTCGAGGCCAGCGGCGCGCGCCACCAGCGCCCCTCGCGCAGGCGATCGAAGATGACCACGTCGAGCATCTGCGCCACCAGAAAGGCGGTGCCCGAGCCGATGGCGATGCGCAGCGTCGTTGCGTCGAACCCCGCGGCGATGAAGGAACTCGCCACGCCGGCCGCGAACCCGGCCCAGACCACCTTGCGCGCGGCGGCGGGGCCGTAGAGGCGGTTCATAAGGTCGTTGACGAGAAAGGCGAGCGGATAGGTGAAGGCACCCCAGGTCAGCCACTGGCCGAAGAGGAACTGCACGAGGATGTTGGAGGCCAGCACGATGGCGGCCATGGCAAGGATGCCGGGAAGATGCGCACGGGTCATGGATATGGCTTTCCGTTTTGGCAAGGTTGCGGAGACTTGGCCGCCCTCACGGCGACGCGCCCGCTTATCCCGGTGCGAGGGGCGGATCAAGCGCCCGTCGCATTCAGCCGGTGGCCAGCCCCCACAAGCCCACCGCCCATGCGGCGGCGGTCGCGATGACCGTCAGCGCGACCCCCGCGCTGGCGCAATCCTTGGCCTTGCGCGCACGTGCGCGCTGCGTGGTCGAGATGTCGTCGACGGCCTCCTCGATGGCGGTGTTGAGAAGCTCTGCGGCCAGGATCATCACGCCCAGCCCGATGATCGCCGCCCGCGCGCCCGTCTCCAACGGCACGAGCAATGCCGCTACGCCCGAGACGACGCAGACGCCGAACCACATGCGCAATGATGTCTCGCTCGCCCAGGCCGCGCGCCACCCGGCGAGCGAGAACAGAAGCCGTTGGAGAAAGAACGTGAGCGCGCGGCGCAGGAATGCTGGCATCAAGGCCCCCGAAATCGCTGAGATGATCCCCTGTCTGCGAGGCAGGGTAGCATCCCCGGGGCGTTGGGCGCTGCGGAAAATGGTGCGGGCGATGGCCGGGTCCGGGGCGCGCCTTACCAGCGGCGCAGGGCGTCCTCGTCCTCCTCGCGCGCGGCGACCCATTCGGCCCCTTCGGCGGTAATCTCCTTCTTCCAGAAGGGCGCGCGCGATTTGAGGTAATCCATGAGGAACTCGGCGGCGGCAAAGGCATCGGCGCGGTGCGGCGCGGCGGTGGCGACCATCATGATCACATCGCCCGGCGGCAAGGCCCCGAAACGATGAATGACGAGCGAATCGAGCAGGTTCCAGCGCGACACGGCCTCCGCCTCGATGGCGGCAATGGCGCGCTCGGTCATGCCGGGGTAATGCTCGATCTCCATCGCGCGCAGGCCACCACCGGGAAGATCGCGCACGATGCCGGTGAAGGTCACCACCGCGCCGGCACTGTCCTGCGCGGCGGCGAAGCGCCCGGCCTCGGCACCGAAATCGAACGGCGCCTCCTGCACGCGCACGCTCACGCCTCAGCCCCCGGTCATCGGCGGGAAGAAGGCCACCTCGCGCACACCCTTGAGCGAGGCGTCGAAATCGGCCAGTTCCTGATCGAGCGCGACGCGCAGCGCCGAGGTGTCGGCGAAGGCGGCGGCATAGCGTTCCTCGCGCGCGCGCAGCTCATCGACCAGCCCGGCCACGGTTTTCGCCCCGGTTTCGACCGTCTCCCGCGGTATTCCGATACGCTCGCGCACCCAGGCGAAATAGAGAACCTCGATCATCCCTTGACCTCGTCCTTGAGGTGGGGAAGCGCCTTGCGGAAATACTCCCACCCCGTGAGCAGCGTCAGAGCGGCGGCGATCCAGATCAGGGTCAGCCCGATGACGCCCGCATACCACGCCCCCGTCGCCGCAAGCCAGACCTCGTTGATCTCGGCGTCCGCGTCGAGATGTTCCTCGAGTGCGGCGGCGCTGAGGGTCTCGTAATTCGTCTGGTGGACATGGTCGAGCCCCAGCGCCAGAAACAGGATACCGATGGAGACCATCTGCGCCGTGGTCTTCCATTTGGCCAGTTTCGTCACCTGCAACAGCCCGGCCTTCGAGCCGAGGTATTCACGCAGGCCCGAGACGAAGATCTCGCGAAACAGGATCACGGTGGCGGGCAGGATCAGCCAGGGGTTCATGCCCGAATAGCCGGTGATGACCAGCAGCGCGATCACCACCATCGCCTTGTCGGCGATCGGGTCGAGCATGGCGCCGATCTTCGATTCCTGTTTCCACAGCCGG
>PWLT01000204.1 GCA_003558415.1 Hyphomicrobiales bacterium | reverse complement strand
TTGCTTTCGAAGCAGCCGGGTGGCTTGGCTACTCCGGAACCTCGGGGGATGGCACTCGGATCGAGATCACCTGCGACGTGGCCCATTCGCTGGTGCCTGGCCCAGGTGGCATTTCCGTTATCATCGCCGGTTCCGAGCCGCGCGCAGGCGCCGAAGTGCGCCTCTCGACCGCAGGGCAAACCGTCGTAGCAGTGACGGCGCAACAGCCGGGATGGATCGATGGCCGGGGTTGTCCCGGCTGCGAGGAGAACTTCCGAACGCTCTGGTCGATGATCCGCAGCGGCGACGTGCTCGTAATCGAATCCGAGGGGCGCCGCTCAACAATTCCCCTTGAGGGGACCGCACGTCTGATGCCGTCAGGAGGCTGCCCAAGCGACTGACGACGTTGTTGACCGCGCCGGCTTTACCGGAGAACGGTATTTTTCGCGATCAGTGAGCCATGACGGGGGACTGAATTGAAGAACTGGATCCGTTAGGCCCGAAACGCAAGGCCATGCTGTCAGGGCAGGCAGCGTCGCCTCGGTCCGACCGAGGTTCTTCGCGCTGGTCGCCGACACGGCGACGCGCCAACTTGCTGAAGAGAGCCGGAACTGGCGCTTCAGTAGCCGCAGATCTCCCGCATTATACCCGAGGCAACCGCCGAGCCCGCCAGACTCCACTCGTCGACGAGAGTGCCGGCGGCGTTTCGTAATGCGAGGATGTCACCGCGCGCGAAGGCATCGAGGAAGGCCAGAGGGAGCGGGTTATTCATGCTCCATGCCTCGTCGGGGCCAAAGTAATGCATGCTGGCTTGGAACGTCTGGAGTGATCCGTCGCGAAACCTGATCTCGAAGATCACCGGTTCAGAGCGGTCGTCCACGCGGCCCAGCGCGTTGCCGCCGTACTCGTTCAACCTCGCACGCCTACGCGCGACATCCGTTGGCCCATCCAGTGCAGCCAGCAGCCCTTCCGGCCTTCGAGAGGCTGTATCCACAAACCATTCCAAGGATGGGCATTTCTTCGCGGATAGGCTGGAACGGGACGGACCGGAGGGCGTTGCCTTTTCGACAGCGGCGCGGAGCCGTGCAGCAGGGGGAAGGAAATACACATGGGCTCGGAGCGCTGGATCAGGACCGACACGATCCTACTGACGGCAGGGCTTCTGCTGATCGGCTATCTCATCGGAGATGTGATTCTTCTCGTGTTCGCCGCAGTGCTGATTGCGGTCGGGCTCGACGGACTTGCGCGGGCGATCGCGGGGCGGCTGCAGGTCTCTCGGGGCTGGGCGCTCGTGGGTGTCTCGATCGCCATCTTTGCGTTCATCGGCGTTGTGTTCGCCGTGTCGGCGGGGCGTCTCGTCCAGCAGTTGCGGGATGTGAGCGCGGCGGTGGTTGTGTTCGTGCAGCAGACTCACGCCTGGCTCATCAATCTTGGGGTGATGGAGGAAACGGACGACGAAGACGGGGGCCTTGCCAGTACGCTGCGCGACATGACGGGGGAGGTGATGACCTGGGGAATGACGGCGGTCGGCGCTGTCACGAGCCTCGTAATCCTTGTTGTCCTCACAGGTTTCATTTCGGCGAATCCGGCGCTCTACCGTGGGGGGGTGGTGCGGCTGGTGCCGCCGGCGCATCGGGCGGTGGTGGAGGATACGCTCTCCGCGCTCGCCCATGCGATCCGCTGGTGGTTTCTGGGGCAGCTTGTGTCCATGGCGCTGCTTGGGGTGACGGTCGGGTTCGGGCTGTTCGTGCTTGGCGTTGACCTCTGGCTTGGGATCGCGGTCCTGACGGCGCTGCTGACCTTCATCCCGTTCATCGGCCCATTGATCGCGGCGGTACCAGTCGTTGCGGTGGGTTTTGCCGCGGGGATGCAGACAGGGCTGATCGTGCTGGTGGGTTATGTGGTGATCCAGAACATCGAGGGAAGCGTCATAGGACCGATGATCCAGCAAAAGGCGGTCAACCTCCCGCCGGCGCTCCTGATCGCCCTGCAAGTGCTTCTCAGCGTTATCTTCGGAGTGGTGGGGCTGATCCTTGCAGCACCGCTGACCATCGTGGCGATGGTCGCGGTGCAGAAGCTGTGGGTGGAGCACACGCTGGGCGAGAAGGTGACGTAGGGCGCGTTGAAGACGCGCCGCACCTTGCGGACGGGACGCAACAGAGAGATGTCAGAACCAGCAGTTGAAATATACTCGCCCGAGCCGAACATGCTGGAGCGCAGGTTTGCAGCCTATCTGGCGCAGCGCGGCGCAGACAGCGGCACCGAAGGTCATCCCCCGCGCGAGCGCGTGCAGGCGATCCGTCGGGTCACGGCTTGGACCATCGGCCTGTCGGCGCTGGCGGGCATCGTCTCGGGCGGGCTGATAGGCGGCGCCGAGATCTGGATGCGCCAGGGCATCTTTGACGGCATGGAAGATGTCGGCTGGCGCGAGGCGCTCCCGTACTGGGGGGCCTTTTATGCCTTCGCCGGCGTGGTCAGCGCGGTCGAGATCGCCCTTCTCTACGCGCTGGCGCTGATCGGAATCGCGCGTGTTACGCAACATTCCGGGCTGCCGCTGTCGAGTGGCGAAGGGCACAGCTTGTTCGCCCACGGCCTGGCGCGTACTGCGCTGGAATTTCCCAGTCCACAAGTACAGATCTTCGGGGTCGATCCCTATGCGCATGTGTCGCGCTGGAAGCTTACGGCGCTCAGCATCGCCTACAAGCTGAAGGTCGGGGTCAGCAGCTTCATCTTGCGGGTCTTTCTGCGCAGGGTGGCCGCGCGCATGGCGATACGCGGCATGGTCCCGCTGTTTGCAGGCCCGCTCTATGCCGTCTGGAACGCTTATATCATCTGGCGGATCATGACCGAGGCGCGGGTGCGCACGCTGGGACCGTTTGCAGTGGACAACCTGATTGCGGCGCACTTCCAGGACGCGGGTGACTTGGGCGGCTCGGAGAGAGACGTGCTCGTGCATGCTGCGGGCGAGATGCTGACCCGGGGGCGCGATGCCCATCCCAATCAGATCTATCTGATGTCCCGCTTACGAGAGGCGCTGAAGCACGGCGAGGACATCACGCTCGACTGGGCAGCCATAGGCCGCCATCTGTCTACGTTGAGCAACGCCGGCCAGACCCGTGTACTCAATCTGCTGACGGTGTCTTGCGTGATCGGCACGCGCATCCACCGCGAACAGATGGCGTTTCTTCGTAGTGCCTGTCAGGACTGCGGCAGCGTCCTGCATGAAGACCGTGTTCGACACCTGAGCAAGGCGCTGAAGCGTGGCCACAAGGTGACTGACAGCGATCTGTGTGCCACCCGGAGCGACGTCAACTCGCGCTCAGCCTGACGAGCTGTACATATCACCCGGCAGAGCCGCCTTATCCCAGCCCCCGAAGCCGGTGAGAAATCTAT
>PWLT01000247.1 GCA_003558415.1 Hyphomicrobiales bacterium | reverse complement strand
TCGAGCGCATAGGTCATGCCGATGCCGAAGCTCACGATGGTCGCGTCAGACCCCTCGCGCCAGATACGCGCCTTGCCGAAGGGGATGGTGTAATCGTCGAGCTTGGGCACCTCGAAGGACTTGCCGTAGAGGATCTCGTTCTCGAGGAAGATCACCGGGTTGGGGTCGCGCACGGCGGATTTGAACAGGCCCTTGTAGTCGGCGGCCGAATACGGCATCGCCACCTTGAGTCCGGGGATATGGCTGTACCAGGCCGCGTAGCACTGGCTGTGCTGGGCGGCGACGCGCGCGGCCGCGCCGTTGGGGCCACGGAAGACGATGGGGCAGCCCATCTGACCGCCCGACATGTAGAGTGTCTTGGCCGCCGAGTTGATGATCTGGTCGATCGCCTGCATGGCGAAATTCCAGGTCATGAACTCGACGATGGGCTTGAGCCCGCCGAAGGCCGCGCCCACGCCGATCCCGGCAAAGCCGTGTTCGGTGATCGGCGTATCAATCACGCGGCGCGCGCCGAATTCGTCAAGCAGCCCCTGGGTGATCTTGTAGGCGCCCTCATACTCGGCGACCTCCTCGCCCATGATGAACACGTCTTCCTCGCGGCGCATCTCCTCGGCGATGGCGGCGTTGAGCGCCTCGCGCACCGTCTGGGTGACCATCTCCGTGCCCTCGGGCCAGTCGGGGCTCGTATCGGGCGCGGGGACAGCGGGCGCTGCAGGTGCGGCCTTCGCGGAGCCCCCTTCGGGGGCCGCCTTGGCGGCCGCGTCGGCGCGTGGCGCCTCCGGGGCGGAAGACCCGCCGCTTGCGCCGATGTCATCGGCGCTTTCGCCCTCCTCGAGCAGAACGGCGATGGGTGTGTTGACCTTCACGCCCTCGGTGCCCTCCTCGATCAGGATCCGGCCGATCGTGCCCTCATCGACGGCCTCGAACTCCATCGTCGCCTTGTCGGTCTCGATCTCGGCCAGGATATCACCCGAGGAGACGGTGTCGCCCTCCTTGACCAGCCATCTGGCCAGCGTGCCCTCCTCCATGGTGGGCGAGAGGGCGGGCATCAGTACTTCGGTAGGCATCTCGTGCGTCCTCCCCCCCTCAGGCCTCGGCCAGAATGTCGGTGTAGAGCTCCGACGCGTCTGGCTCGGGGCTTTCCTTGGCAAACTCGGCGGCCGCGTTCACGATGTCCTTGATCTCCTTGTCGATGGCCTTGAGATCGTCCTCGCCGGCATGCTTGCCCTTGAGCAGCAGATCGCGCACATGCTCGATGGCGTCGCGTTCCTCGCGGACCTTCTGGACCTCCTCGCGGGTGCGGTACTTGGCCGGATCCGACATGGAATGGCCGCGATAGCGATATGTCATGACCTCAAGGATATAGGGCCCCTTGCCGGCGCGGCAGTGCTTGACGGCCTTCTCTCCGGCGGCCTTCACCGCCAGCACGTCCATGCCGTCGACCTCCTCTCCGGGGATGCCGAAGGAGGCGCCGCGCTCCCACAGCGAGGGCGAGCGGGTGGCGCGCTTCACGCTGGTGCCCATGGCGTATTTGTTGTTCTCGATCACGAAGATCACCGGGAGATCCCACAGCATGGCCATGTTGTAGGTCTCATACACCTGGCCCTGATTGGCAGCCCCGTCGCCGAAATAGGTGAAGGTGACACGATCCGTGCCGCGATACTTGTCCACCAGCGCCAGCCCCGCGCCGAGCGGCACATTGGCGCCCACGATGCCGTGGCCACCATAGAAATCCTTTTCCTTGGAGAACATGTGCATCGAGCCGCCCTTGCCGCGCGAATAGCCGCCCTCGCGCCCCGTCAGCTCGGCCATCACACCCTTGGGATCCATCCCGCAGGCCAGCATGTGCCCGTGATCGCGATAGGTGGTGATGCGCTTGTCGCCCTCTTCGGCCGCAGCCTCGAGCCCGACCACCACGGCCTCCTGCCCGATATAGAGATGGCAGAACCCGCCGATCAGCCCCATGCCGTAGAGCTGGCCCGCCTTTTCCTCGAAGCGGCGGATGAGCAGCATCTCGCGGTAATAGTGCAGAAGCTCGTCCTTCGACGCACTCGGTTTCGAAGCAGCCTTGCGTGCGGCCATGCGTGCCTCCCTCAGGCGATAGTTCAGCATTAAACAATCGGAAGACTAGCAGCCGCTGCGGGGCGAGGCAATTCCTTCGGCAAGGAAACGCGCAGACCGCGCGCTCATCGGATCACCAGTTCGTCGGCGCGGATCATGCCGAGCACGTCGCGGGCCTGCTGATCGAGCAGATCGAGATCGAGGTAATCATCCGACAGCCTGCGCGTACGATTCTCCATCCGCTCCAGCTCCCCGGCAAGGCGGTCGCGCGTGCCGCGCAGGGTTTCGTTCTGCGCCTCGGTCTCGATACGCTGGAACAGGCCGTGGTTGCCCTGCACCGCGGCAAAGGTGAAATAACTGCCCAGCGTCAGGGCAAGCACCAGAAAGAGAGTCGCCCCCAGCGCCGGGCGGGTACGGGATTGCTGCATCTCGATCGCCTCAAGTCGCGCCTCTTGCGGGCGCATCGCGGGCAGCTTGCCACAAACGGCCAGGCTTGGGAATCCCCGCCGCGACAGGGATATGAAATCGCCCCACTGGGCGGACGCTCAACGCCAGGTGCTTCGCCCGCGGTCGGACGGGGTCACGAAGGCCGCGAGCGCCCAGCCGACCATAAAGCCGCCCAGATGCGCCTCCCAGGCCAGCAGCCCCGCCAGCGCCACCCAGAGCAGCACGTTGAGCAGCGCCAGCCCGAGCAGCGACATCCACAGCGGGCGCATGTCGGCCCGTGCCGCGCGGCGGTCGCGCCACTCCCAGTATTTCCAGGCCCCGACCAGCCCGAAAACCGCGCCCGAGGCGCCGACCATCGGGGCATCAGTGCTTCCCAGCAGCGCATAGCCCGCCCCGCCCCCGATGGCGGTGAGCACATAGAGGATCACGAATCCCTGCTGCCCGATGCGCGCCACGACGATGCCGCCCAGTGCCAGGACCGCCACCATGTTGCCGATGAGATGCAGAAAACCCCCGTGCAACAGCGCGTAGGTGACGAACATCAGCATGCCCTGAAGGGGATAGATCGCCTCCCAGCCGCGCAGCAGTCCCGACCAGAAGGCGAAATGCACCACCGCCCAGTTGCGCAGACCAAACCCGCCGATCAGGCCGCTGCCGGCAAGGGTGAACACCACCTCGGGCAGACAGGTGATCCCCACGAGCCAGAGCACCGCAGGGGCGTTGGGCCGGGTGCCCATGGGTCGCAGGGTTCGGGTGCCGCGCATCCGCGCTCACTTGCCAGCACAATCCGGCGCGCGCAAGGCCGATATCAGGCCAGATCAGTAGCCGGTCGCGCGAAGCACCACCCGAACCGTGGACAGCACCACCCGCAGATCGGTCCAGAACGACAGCGCCCGGTCATATTGCGAATCGTGACGGGCGCGCTGGGCGAAGTCACCGTCGTTGCGCTCGGAAACCTGCCAGAAGCCGGTAAGGCCGGGGCGCAGCCGGTAATAGGCATGGCCGTGATAGAGCGCACTCTGATCGGGCATGAACGGCCGCGGGCCGACGATGCTCATCTCGCCCTTGAGCACGTTCCACAGCTGCGGCAGCTCATCCATCGAGGTCTTGCGCATGATCCGCCCGAGCCGGGTGATGCGCGGGTCGTTCTTCAGCTTCTGGGTGGCGTCCCATTCGGCGCGCAGCGCCGGGTCGCGCGCAAGGCATTCCTCAAGCTTGCGATCGGCATCGACGACCATGGTGCGCAGCTTCCACATCCGGAACCGCCGCCCGCCCCGGCCGATGCGATCCTGCCCGTAGAAAGGCTGACCACCGTCGCGCGCCACGAGCAGCGCGAGTACCGCGAGGATGGGCAGGATCACCGGCGCACTGGCCAGCACCAGAAGAATGTCGAGGCAGCGCTTGATGAAGGCACGGTAAAGACCGGATTGTGGCCTTTTCGCGGCAAACCCTCGAAGCAGTGCCGCCGCCGGGATCGTCCCCCGTGTCCGGTCCGAGTCCGCGCCGGGCGCGATTGCACCTCGATACCCGGAATCTTCCAATTCGGATTGAACCGACATATTGACCCCACCTGCTCTTCTCCCGCTGTCGCGATAGCTGGCGACGCGCATTCACCTATGTGCTGGGAGATTCCCCTGAAATGCAGGCGCTTCGCGGCGAAACCGCGCGGCTCTCCGCTCCCCCCAACTCCACAAGTTGACTAAACACTTATACAAGGTTTCGAACAAGCCGAGACGCATTGCACAAGAGCTTGGAAACAGTGATTTTCCGCAGCGTGCACGAATACAGCTTCGCATTGAGACATATGGGAGCGCCAATGCCCTTGCGACGAGCAAATTGTAGCGAATTCGTGAACAGTCGGCTCCTGTGGACCGCAGCGGACTCGCTCTAAACTGGAAATACCTGCCCCACGTTCCCCCTGTGGGTGTGCGCACGGGCGAATCGGGGCCTTGCGCCCCCACCCGCGCGACACCGGACATGAGAGTGACCCGAAAATCGTCGCATTTCCGCCCCTCGCGCGCCGTTGAACGGCCCCGCGAATGGTGTTTGCCGGGTCGGTAGGATATAAGGACCCAAAAGTGCGACACGCGAAACCGGCAGCGCACCGGATACAGGCATCCACAGGCGAACGCCCCGACATGGCATCAACGCAAGACATCTACCTGGAACATTTCGGCCTGACGCAGAGGCCCTTTTCGCTGGTGCCCGATCCGGAGTTCCTGTTCTGGTCGCGCGCGCATCGCGGCGCCTTCGCGATGCTCGAATACGGCTTGGTCACGCGCGCCCCCATCACCCTGATCACCGGCGAGATCGGCGTGGGCAAGACAACGCTGCTGCAACATTTCGTCGCCGGTCTGGGAGACGAGATTTCGGTCGGGCTGATCGCCAATGCAAGGCGCGGCACCAGCGATCTGCTGCGCTGGGTGATGCCGACCCTGTCGCAGCCGGTCGCACCCGACGAGTCCGAGGTGAGCCTGCTCAACCGTTTCCAGGATTACCTGATCGAGGAGTACGCCCAGGGCCGGCGCGTGCTGCTGGCCATCGACGAGGCGCAGAATCTCGGCCTCGAGGCGCTCGAGGAGCTTCGGATGCTTACCAATATCAATGCCGGCAAGGACGAGCTGCTGCAACTCGTTCTGGTCGGCCAGCCGGAGCTTCGCGACACCGTGCGCCGCCCTGACATGACCCAGTTCGCCCAGAGGGTCGCGGCCAATTATCACATCCCCGCGATGGACGGTCCGACTGTGCTGGGCTATATCGCCCATCGCCTCACCGTGGCCGGCGGCGAGCCCGCCTTGTTCAGCCGCCAGGCCGCCGATCTGGTGCAGGAGGCCACCGGCGGGGTGCCAAGGCTGGTCAACCAGTTGTGCGATCTGGCGATGACCTATGCCTTCTCGGCCGGGCAACGGCGCGTGCGCCGGGCGACGGTGGTGCAGGTGATCGATGACGGCGTCTTCTTCGCCGGGGGCGGCGCGGTGGCCCCGCGGCTGGCGGGCAAGGGCCAATGAACGCCGCGGAGGCGCGCTGGGCGGGCGTGGTCCTGCGCCGCCGCTTCCCGGTGCTGATGGCGACGGTGCTGCTGGTGACGGCGCTGGCGCTGGCGCTCGCCGTGATCTGGCCGCCCACCTACCGCGCGGATGCGACGCTTCTGGTGCAGCCCACCGACGAGGCCGAGGCATTGCCCGACGCGCAGATCCGCCAGAATCTCGGCGTGCTGACCCAGCGCATGATGACGCGCGCGACGTTGCTGGAGGCATCCTCGCGGCTCGGGCTGCACGACGAGCGCCTCATCGACCCCGACGCGGTGCTGCGCGACATGCGCGAGCGCACCGTCGTGCAGATAGAGGGCGGCGGCGATTACGCGATCACGGTACGGGTTGGATTCGCCTCTCCGAATCCGCGTCTCGCGGCGGCGGCGGCGAATGCGCTCGCGGAGTTCCTGCTGGCCGAAGCGGCCGGGGCCGGAAGCCCCGACGAGATGCGCGCCGCCAGTATCCTGCAGCGCGAGGCGCGCCGCCTCGACGGTGAGCTTGAACGCCATGCCGAGCGTCTGGCGGCCTTTCGCGAAGCCAACGCCGATCGGCTGCCCGAGCGCCTGCCCGCGCTGCGCGCCCGCCTCGCCGAGATCGAGGCCCGGCTTGGCGAGGATCCGATCGAGGGCACCGACACGACCCGCGAGTCGCTCGAATCCACGCGCGCACAGATCGTGGGCGAGATCGCGGCGGCGGAACGTGCGGCGAACACGCTCGAGCGGCTCGAGCGCAGCCTCGACGCCACGCGCGTGCGCTATGACAGCACGCTTGCGCGCGCCGCCTCGCTGCGCGCCGCCCCGCCCGGCGGTGAAGGTGCGGGCACGATCCCGCGGCTGATGATGATCGAAAGCGCCGAAGCCCCGAGCCGGCCCGAGCGGCCCCGGCGCGCGCTGATCGCCTCGGGCGGCGTGGTGCTGGGGCTGCTTTTCGGCCTCGGCGCGGCGCTGGGGGCCGAGGCGCTGGACCCGACCCTGCGGCGGCCCCGTGACATCACCCGCCGCATGGGGCAGCCACCCCTGGCCGTGATCCCGCTTGCCGCGGATCCCGGCGCGGCACCGGCCCGACCCGGCTGGCACGGCGCGGCCGGCATCACGGTTGCGGCATTGATCGTCGCGGCGCTGGCGGTCGTACACCGGCAGGTTGTCCCGCTGGACGCCCTCTTGCGCCATCTGACCGACCGGCTCGGTCTGGCCCCGCTGATCGCCCAGATCCGCCAGGCCCTATTCGGATAAGGAGATCGACACCACCATGGCCGAACGCATTCAATCCGCCCTCGCCAAGGCCCGTGCCCGGCGACAGGAGCGCGGTGGCGGCACCGGAACCGAAGTGGGGATGCCCGTGCAGAGCTCCCCGGTCGCGAACGCCTGGGCCGGGCTGCCCGAGATCCACCTCTCCGCCGCGCAACTGGCGCGCGGGCGCATCTTCACCGCCGCAGGCGGCGAGGCCGCCGCGCCCTTCGACATGCTGCGCACCCGGATGATGCGCGAGCTGCGCGCGCGCGGCTGGCGGCGCGTGGCGATAACCGCCCCGCGCACCGCGACCGGGTCGTCGACCGTCGCCGCGAATCTGGCCTTCAGCCTGGCGCGTCAGAGCGATCTGCGCAGCGTTCTCATCGAAACCGATCTGCGCCACCCCTCGCTCGTCTCGATGCTGGGGCTGGATGCGCGCCCGCAGTTTTCCGAGTTGCTCGATGGCACCGCCGCACCGCCCGAACACCTGTTGCGGGTGGGCGAGACGCTTTGTCTGGCGCTCAACAGCGCACCTGTGCAGGGCGCCGCCGAGCTGTTGCAGAACCGGAATGTCCCGCCGCTTCTGGAAGAGATCGAACGGCTGCTCGACCCCTCGGTGATGATCTTCGATCTGCCGCCGATGCTGGAGAACGACGACACGCTGGCCTTTCTCGACAAGGTGGATTGCGCACTGCTGGTGGTGGCAGCCGACAGCACCCGGATGCCCGAGATCGACGCTTGCGTGGAGGATCTCTCGCGCCACACCAACGCGCTGGGCGTGGTGCTCAACAAGCTGCGCACCGGGGCCGAGGCCGAAAACGCCGAGAGCCGTTGAGCGCCCGCCACTGCGAGCCAAGGTCGCGCTCATCCCAATTCACTGCGCGCGGAGCGCAACGGGGCCCGCGAATCCCATGGCCGGCAATCCGCCGTGGCGATGTGTTCTGCATGTGAGAACCCGCCCCGACGCGCGTGTGTTATCGGATAGCCGGCACCTCCCCTGGCGGCGTCATCGCCTAGCATTGCGCCTGCTAGCGGGTAACCATCCGCCGATATTGCCTGACTGCGCGATTTCCCGGCATGCAGTCAGGGCGGCGCCGTCGCGCAAGAATCCTCTTGCACGGACCGCCTGCTGCGAAAGTTCATTACTGAAACCACAACCCGAATGACCCGAGGAGACATGCCATGACCATCTTCCGCACCCTCACCGCCGCCACGCTCGCACTCGCCGTGGTCGCCGGGGGGCTCGCGCCCGCGCAGGCCGGCAATTCCCGCGTTCACATCGAACAATGGGGAAGCCACAATTCCGTCGGCGGCGGGCAGAGCGGCTACAAGCAGCGCCTGCGCGTCCACCAGGACGGCCGCGGCAACCACGTGATCTCCACCCAGGACGGCGCCCGCAACCAGACCGTCATCGGCCAGAGCGGCCGCAACAACTGCGTCGACTCCAATCAACAAGGCCGTCGCAACCTGACCGGCGTTGCGCAGATCGGCAACAGCAACTGCGCCGATATCGACGTGCGCGGGCGCAACAACGCCGTCGGCGTGATCCAGATCGGCAACGGCAACAGCGCCACCACCACACAGCGTGGGAACGGCAATGTCGCGGTGATCGTTCAGGAATGACCCTCCCCCCGCGCGCCCGCGCCGCGATGCGCGGGTGCGCGGCAACACCGACAGGAGCCACACCATGAAACGCCAATTCCCCTTCCCGCGCAGCCGCAGATCCCAGGCCGCTGCACTGGGCCTTGTCTTCACCACCGTAACAGCCGCCTGCGCCACGTCGATCGCCGGGCCCTGGGAATCGCAGCCCGTTCGCTGCGAGATCGTCATCACCGGCCCGCGCGATGCACCCAGCATATCCGGGCGCGTCGAGGCCAAGCGCGCCATCAGCGGCAGCTACCGGCTCGAGGTGCACCGCCTGGGCCGCGCGGGCCGCTCGCAGATCTCCCAGTCCGGCAGCTTCCACGCCGGCCCCGGCAGCCCCGCGGAAGTGGGCGGGGCGCATTTTGGCGGCGATTCAGCCGGGTATGAGGCGGAGCTGACGCTGACATGGAACGGCGGCACGACGCGCTGCCGCGGCGGGCTGGCCGAACGTTCGATCTGAAAGCCGAAAGGAGCAGAGTCATGAAACCACGTCCCAAGGCAACCCGCGCAGCCGGCATCGCACTGGCCGCCGCGCTGGCCGTCCTCGCCCCCGCGCCGGTGGCCTTCGCAGGAGGCTCGGCAAGCCTGAGCCTGGAAATCACGCCGCAAAGCCGCGAGGAGAGCCGCGCGATACGGACCGGGCTCGCCCTCTACGGGCTCGCCAGGGGGATCGAAAGTGGCGCGATCATCGACCAGAAGGGCCGTGCCAACGCCGCCGGCATTGCCCAGATCGGGCGCGGCAATCAGGGCGTCATCCACCAGGACGGGCGCGATCACGATGCCAGCATCCGCCAGCACGGCAACAGAAATGCCTATGGCATCTTCCAGTTCGGCCGCGGCACCAGCGGCCATGTCGAGCAGCGCGGCAATGGCGGCTCGGGCGTGCTTATCCAGATGGGCTGGTGAAGCGATGCGCCATACCGCACCCCCGCCTGCCGGCGACCCGGTCGCGGGCAGGCGGTTTCAGTGCAGGTCCGGCCGCCGCGCGAGCAGCGCGAGCACGCCGCCCAGCGCACACATGGCGATGGGAAACATGGTGAAGGCGCCAAAGCCGAAGGCCACATACATGCCGAGCGAAGAGACGAGCATCAGCACCCCCGCCGCGATGTTCTGCGCCCGCGCCATCGCCCCGCCGGCAATCGCCAGCACCGGCGAGACCAGGCTGACCGTGCGGATCAGCGCCGGGTTCTCGACCCCGCCGGTGAACTCGGCCAGCTCGTTGAAACGATCGAGCAGCTCGGTGTAGCCGAAACTGAAGAAGCCCACGAGCATCCCCCAGATCCCGCCGATCACTCCCAGCATCAGTGCCGCGTTGCGCATTCGTGCATCCTTCCTTCGTCGCCCGCCCCGCATAGCCCGGATAGCCGCCGGCTGCGAGTCCCGGCGGAACCGGCAACGTGCCCGACGCTTGATTTTTTTCGCGGATCGGGCATCCTCGGCGCGTGACAAAGGACTTTCGACGACCGCCTCCTGACACCCAGGCAGCCGGAAATGTGGAAGACCCGGCGGCACGGCCCGGCGCAATCGTGCGGCGGGAAACTGGGAAGGGAGACACGGCAATGCCCACCGGTACGGTCAAGTGGTTCAACTCGAGCAAGGGTTATGGATTCATCGCCCCCGACGATGGCGGCAAGGATGTTTTCGTGCATATCTCGGCGGTGGAGCGCGCAGGGCTCACCAGCCTGTCGGACAATCAGAAGGTGAGCTTCGAGTTGCAATCCGGGCGCGACGGGCGGTCATCCGCCGATGATCTGAAGCTCCTGTGAGCCGCGCGGGGCGCAAGTGTCCGGAACGGGCCGTGTAGCCCGACCGGTCCCGAAATCCGGAGTCTGAGCGCCCGCAACAGCTGCGGGCGCCGGGGGTGGTCGGCGCGACCCAACTCCCCCCGGCACCCACCCCAGACGCGCACGCGTATGCCTGGGTACAGCGCCGGGCAGCGAAGCGATGGGCGATGCTCACGCTCGTTCGGATTCGATCCGCTCGCCTCGGTTGGCCACGCCTCGGCCCGCCAAGACAGCCGACCGGGGCGGCCTCGTCGAGTTCTGAGGTGGTCGGCGCCTGCGGCAGACCGCCTCAGCGCCAGTCGCGGCAGACGTATTTGATCTCCGAGAATGCCTCCATGCCCTGGCGCGCGCCCTCGCGGCCGATGCCGGATTGCTTCATGCCGCCGAAGGGGATGGGCGCGCCGGTGATCTTGGTGCGGTTGACCGCCACCATGCCGAATTCCAGCGACCGGCTCATGCGATAGATCAGCCGCGGATTCTGCGTGTGCAGATAGGCCACGAGCCCGTATTCGGTGGAATTGGCACGCTCCACCACCTCATCCTCGGTCTTGAAGCTGGTCAGCGCCGCGACGGGGCCGAAGGTTTCGTCATGCATGATCTTCGCCCCGTCGGGCACATCCGCCAGCACCGTGGGCGCATAATAGAGCGGCCCCAGATCGGGGCGCGGGCCGCCGCAGAGCTGGCGCGCGCCATGTTCCAGCGCATCGGCGACGTGTTCTTCCTGCTTGGCCACCGCGCCTGCGTTGATCAGCGGGCCGATGGCGGGGTCCTCCATGCCGGGGCCGATGCTCAGCGCCTGGCTGGCGGCGGTGAAGCGCGCGCAGAATTCCTCGTAGATCGGAGCCTCGATATAAAAGCGGTTGGCGCCGAGGCAGTCCTGCCCCGAAGTGGCGTATTTCGCCTTCACCGCCTCCTCGACGGCCTGATCGAGATTGGCATCGGCAAGGACGATGAAGGGCGCATGCCCGCCCAGCTCCATCACCAGCCGCTTGATGTTGGGGGCCGACTGCGCATAGAGCAGCCGTCCGATCTGCGTCGAGCCGGTGAAGGACAGCGCGCGCACGCGCGCATCCGCGCACCACTCGCCCACGATCTCGCGCGCCGAGCCGGTCACCACGTTGAACACCCCGGCCGGGAAGCCTGCCCGCGCCGCAAGCTCCGCCAGTGCCAGCGCCGAGAACGGCGTCTCGGAGGAGGGATGCACCACCACAGGGCAGCCGATGGCCAGCGCCGCCGCCGCCTTGCGGGTAATCATCGCGCAGGGGAAGTTCCACGGCGTGATCAGCGCCGCCACGCCGACGGGCTCGCGCCACAGCTCGACCTCCGCATCGGGCAGATGCGAGGTTATGCCCTCGATATTGGGGCGCCGCGCCTCCTCGGCGTAGAACTCGACGAAGGAGGCGCCGTAATCGATCTCGCCGCGCGCCTCGGAGAGCGGCTTGCCCTGCTCGCGCACCATGAGCCGGGCGAGATCCTCGCGCGCGCCCTCGATCAGCCGGAACCAGCGGCGCAGAATCGCACCGCGTTCCTGCGGCAGCAATCCGGCCCAGGGGCGGAAGGCGGCATGGGCGGCATCGACGGCGGCGCGGGCATCGGCGGCGTCCAGCTGAGGCACCGAGCCGATCACCTCCCCGCTCGCCGGATCGGCGATATCGAGCGCGGGCTGACCGACCCATTCGGCATTGACATAGGCCTGTTCACGAAACAGCGCCGCATCGGCCAGATCGGCCGCGGCGGTGGTGCGGGTGTCGGCGGATGTCGGATTCTTCTTCTGCATGACGTCCTCCATTGGGGATTTGGCGATCCAATCTGCGCGAAGGTGCCAGATCAGGGGCCGAAGGTGCTCCCGTTTCATCCCCTTGGCGCGGCACGTGCCCGTCGTCAACCCGGCGGCACACGGGAAAACCGCCTGCGCATGGGAGCGAACCGGGCGAATGGGCGCCGCCACCGGCAACTGACCTCTCGCGGGGGCGGCGAAAATATCCTATGCTGCGCCGCATTCAGGCAAGGAGGCATGATGGTGCCCGAGGATTACGACATTGTCATCATAGGCTCCGGACCCGCGGGCAGCGCCGCGGCCGTGACCGCGCGCCGACACGGGCTGCGCACGGCGCTTGTGGACAAGGCCGCCTTCCCGCGCGACAAGCTGTGCGGCGGCGGCTTCACCGAGCGTAGCCGCAAGGAGATGAAGGCGATCTTCGAGCGCGACATCGACCCGGAGCTGTTCCACACCTGCCACCGTGTGCGTTTCACCGCAGGCGACGAGACGCTGGGCGATGTCGATGATGCGCCGCCGCTGCACATGACCATGCGCCGCGATTTCGACACCATGCTGCACGAGCTTGCGGTGGAGGCCGGCGCCGAGCCCTGGCTGCGCGCGCGCATTGCCGCGCTCGACACCGAGGCGCGCACGCTGACGCTGAATTCGGGCGACGTGCTCAGGTTCAAGCTCCTGATCGGCGCCGACGGGGTCAACAGCTTCGTCGCGCGGACGCTGTTCGGGCGGCCCTTCGACCCCAAGCGCATCGGATTCTGCCTCGAGGTGGAGGCCCCGCCGCGCGCCGAAAAGCCCGCCGACCGGGTGGAGATCGATTTCCGCGCGACGCGCTGGGGCTATGGCTGGGTGTTTCCGAAGGCGCAATCGCTTACCCTGGGCGTCGGCGGCATCAACGTGAAGAATCCCGACATGAAGGCCAATCTGGCCGGCTATCTGGAACAGAACGGGGTCGATGCCGCGGCATTGAAATTCAAGGGCCAGTTCATTCCGGCCGGAGATTTCCGCAAGGTGCCCGGCAGGGGCTGCGTCCTGCTCGTCGGCGATGCGGCCGGGCTGGTCGACCCGATCACCGGTGAGGGCATCGCCCATGCCATGAGTTCGGG
>PWLT01000050.1 GCA_003558415.1 Hyphomicrobiales bacterium | reverse complement strand
CGGGTCGGCGTGCGCGCGATCGTGGGCTCGAATGCCTATCAGGGCGGCACGCTCGATCACGGCGCCGGTCACCTCCACCCGCTGCAATTCGCGCTCGGTCTGGGGCGCGCGGCGGCAGATGCGGGCGTGCGCATCTTCGAGCGCAGCCTGGTGCGCGGCATCGAGCCCGGTGCACAGGCCGTGGTGCGCACCGATGCGGGCGCCGTGCGCGCCGATCACGTCATCCTCGCCTGCAACGGCTATCTGGAGGGGTTGGAGCCGTTCATCGCGGCGCGCGTCATGCCGATCAACAACTTCATCATCGCGACCGAACCGCTCGGCGCGCGGGCAGCGGACGTGCTCGCGCGGCCGGTGGCCGTGGCCGACAGCAAGTTCGTCATCAACTATTTCCGGCTGTCCGACGATGGACGGCTGCTCTTCGGTGGCGGCGAGAGCTATGGCTACCGCTTCCCCGTCGATATCGCCGCGACGGTTCGCCAACCGATGCTGGCGGTGTTTCCCCAGCTTGCCGATGTGGCGATCACCCATGCCTGGGGGGGGACGCTGGCAATCACCATGAAGCGCCTGCCCCATTTCGCACGGCCCGCGCCGAACGTACTGTCGGCCTCAGGCTATTCGGGTCACGGGGTGGGGATGGCCACGCTTGCCGGGCAGGTCCTGGCCGAGGCCATCGCCGGGCAGTCCGGGCGCTTCGATGTGCTCGCGAAGTTGCCCTGCCCGCGCTTTCCCGGAGGGGCGGGGCTGCGCACGCCGCTTCTGGTGCTGGCGATGAGCTGGTTCGCGCTGCGCGACCGGCTCGGGCTCTGATCCTGCCTCACCGAACGCATCGCAGCCTGTTGAGCGACGCGGGCGCGATTGAAGGGAATTGCGCGGAGGCTATTTGTTCAGCTTGGAAAGCTGCGCCTCGAGCGCGGCGAGCTGGGCCTTGATCTGCTCGATCTCTTCCTTGTCGGAGGAATCGGCCTTTGCGCTGTC
This sequence comes from Hyphomicrobiales bacterium, assembly GCA_003558415.1. Taxonomy (GTDB): domain Bacteria; phylum Pseudomonadota; class Alphaproteobacteria; order Rhodobacterales; family Rhodobacteraceae; genus Alkalilacustris. The sequence goes on along the minus strand of PWLT01000050.1, from coordinate 2,414 downwards.
CTCGGGGCTGTCCTCCTGCGCGCCGGGCCAGCCGCCCATCATCGATTTCATGAAGGCACGCTGCTGGCGCTGCATCTCATCCAGCCCCGGCATCCCCGCCATCGGCGGCGGCAGCGAGGTGAAGTTGTCCATCATCTTCGACTGCCCGTCGCGCAGCATCTCGAATGACATCTGCAGGAATTGCGGCACGACGCTCTGCGCCTGGGTGGTGTAGCTGCGCACCAGATCGGTCAACACATCGAGCGGGAGGACATTCTCGCCCCGGCTTTCATGCTCGGCGATGATCTGGAGCAGATACTGCCGGGTCAGGTCGTCGCCGGTCTTGAGGTCGATGATCTGCACCTCACGGCCGCCGCGAATGAAACGCGCGATGTCCTCCAGCGTGACATAGTCGCTCGTCTCGGTGTTGTAGAGACGGCGGCTGGCGTAGCGCTTGATCAAGAGCGGCTTTTCGGCATCGGCCACGGCGTTGCTCCCCGGTTCGTGCCGCCATCGACGCGGCGCAGCACGACCCTAGGACAGCGGGAAAAGAAAGGGAAGGGCAGGAAAGAAAAGGGCGGGTCCGAAGACCCGCCCAGTTCGTCACGCCGACAGGGGGGAGTGTCGGTTAGTGATCCGCTTGAGGCTCACTTGGCCTGCGCGGTGGCCTTTTTCGCGGCCGTGGTCACCTCGGTGGTGGCCTTCTTCATCGCCGCGGTCGCGTCCTGCGACAGGTCCTTGCCGGTCGCGAGCATCAGCTCGACGCTGTCCATCTGGACGCGCTTGGCGATCTCGGCGAAGTTGGCGATGTTCTCGGCAGCGGTCTCGGCCGAGGCGGAGGCGAAATCGGTCATCGCCTTCGAGTATTCGGTCGGCTCGTTGCGGGCCTTGGAGGCCTCGCCCATCTGGGCCAGGGTCTCTTTCGTCCACTTGTTCGAGATCTCGGCCGATTTCTCGGCAGCCTCGAGAACCATGCGGCTCATCTTTTCGCCGAGCGCGGCCTGGGTCTTGAAGCTGTCCTGGAATGCCTTCGGATCAACCGGGAAAGCACCCATCATGTCCTGCATCATCTTGGTGTAGTCTTGCGTATTCGCCATTGTCTCGTCTCCTTGCGCTGGGATTGTCCCGTTTGCCACTGCAGCCTAGATAGATGCTGCACTGCAGCATTGCAAGGAGTCTTTTCTGCATTGCAGCAATTTTTTCGGGTCAGGTGTCTGGCTGCGCCGTGACATAGGTGCCCGGCGCGGGGCACAGAACCGGGTGTTCCGGGCCGCCCGGCGCGCGCGCATCCAGCTTCGCACCGGCGCGCCGGCGCAGCCATGCCTCCCAGCGCGGCCACCACGAGCCATTGTGGCGGGTAGCGTTCTCGCGCCAGCTCTCGGGGTCCTCCAGCGGCGCCTCACTGGTGTAATGGCCGTATTTCTTCTTGCTCGGCGGATTCACGATCCCCGCAATATGGCCCGATTCGGAGAGGATGAAGGTACGCTCGCGGCTGCCCATCCCGGCGACCCCCCGAAAGCTCGACTTCCAGGCCGCGATATGGTCGCTCTCACACGCCACTGCACAGAGCGGCAGCTTCACCTGTTTGAGCGAGAGCTTCTCACCCAACAATTCCAGCTCGCCCTCGGCGAAGCGGTTCTGCTGGCATAGCCAGCGCAGGTATTCGACCGTCATGCGCCCGGGCAGATTGGTCGAATCGCCGTTCCAGTAGAGCAGATCGAAGGCCGGGGGCGCCTCGCCCATCATGTAGCTGCGAATCGCCGGGCCATAGACCAGGTCATTGGCGCGCAGGAAGGAGAAGGTGCGCGACATGAAGAAGGAATGCAGATACCCCTTGTCTTCGACCTCGCGCTCGATGCCGTCGACGAAATCGTCGTCGAGGAACACGCCGACCTCGCCCTGCTCGGAAAAATCGGTCAGCGTGGTGAAGAAGGTGGCCGAGCGGATCGAGCGGTCCTTGCGCTTGTTCATCAGCGCCAGTGTGGCCGCCAGCACGGTCCCGGCGATGCAGTAGCCGATCACGTTGACCTTGCCCTCGCGCGTGATCGCCTTCACCTGCTCGATGGCCTCCAGATACCCCTGCTCGACATAGGTATCGAGGCCGACATCGGCATAGGAGGCATCGGGGTTCACCCAGGAGACCACGAAGAGCGTATAGCCCTGATCGACGATCCACTTGATCAGGCTGTTCGCCGGCTTGAGGTCGAGGATGTAGAACTTGTTGATCCAGGGCGGAAAGATGATCAGAGGCGTGCGATAGACCTTCTCGGTGCTGGGCGCGTACTGGATCAGTTCGAACATGCGGTTGCGATAGACGACCGAGCCCTCGCTGGTGGCCAGATTTTCGCCCACGCGAAAGGCATCGCGATCCGACAGCGACACCTGAAGCTCACCGTCATTCGACTCGAGGTCGCGCACGAGGTTCTCCAGCCCCT
>PWLT01000350.1 GCA_003558415.1 Hyphomicrobiales bacterium | reverse complement strand
TGAATCATATGTCGGCTGCAGCCTCGAAAGTCCCCCCGGGGGATGGAGCAGGCAACCGCGCGCGGAGCCTTTCGGCGTGGCGCAGCACGCCGAAGCGCGCGCAATCCCCTCACCTCGGAGATGAAATACGGATGCCAAGGGTAATGGACCCGGCTAACCCGCCCGACATGGGCCGAATGAACGGGTACAGCCACCGACAGGCAAGAATGCGCTCTTCGCCGGCCATGACGAGGGTGGGAAGGCATAGGGTCGCATCGCGTCTCTCATCGAAACCGCGAAGATCAACGGTGTCGAACCGTTCGCCTATCGCAAGGCCACGCTTGAAGCGATCGCGAAAGATCACCCCAGGAGCCGGATCGACAAACTCCTCCCCTGGAACTTCGATCCGTCAAGCTGAAACCGCCGTGGTGTCCAGCCGACGCTTGCTGTTGACCTTGCGCGAAGCTTCAATGATGATCCCCCCGCATCCGGAATATCGGCATTTGGGAGTAAGCGGAGATGGCAATGAAGACATCGACGAAAGCAACAGCACTGGGCGCGGTTCTGGCGATGGCAACGGCGGGCTGGGCGGCGGCCGATTTTGCTGAGATGGAGCCCACGACCCTGCGTCTGGCCCATGTCGTGAACGAGCAGGACGCCTTTCACATCGCCGCCGAGCGGTTCCAGCAGCTCGTGGACGAGCGCACCGAAGGGGCTGTCACGGTGGAGATCTATCCCAACGCCGAACTGGGCGACGAGCGGACCTTGCTTGAGGGGATGCAGATCGGGACGGTGGACATGGGCGTGATCACCAATGGCCCCGTCGCGAATTTCGTCGAGGAAATCGCGGTGTTCGAGCTGCCCTTCCTGTTCGCCACCCGCGAAGAGGCCTACAGCATCCTCGACGGCGAGATCGGTCAGGAACTGCTCGACAAGCTCGGCGAAGTGAACCTCAAGGGCCTGGCCTATGCCGAGCGCGGGTTTCGCAACCTGACCAACAGCCAGCGTCCGGTGCGCGAGCCTGCTGACGTGGACGGAATGCGCATCCGCGTGATGGAAAACCCCGTCTATGTGGACACCTTCCGCGAACTGGGCGCCAATGCCGAACCGATGGCCTGGACCGAGGCGCTCACCGCCATGCAGCAGGGCACGATCGACGGGCAGGAAAACCCGGTGGGCGTGATCCACTCCTTCAATCTCGACGAGACGCAAAGCTACATGACGCTGTCGCGCCACACCTATTCGCCCGCGATCTTCGTCATGGGCCAGAGCGTCTGGGACGGGCTGCCCGAAGCCGCGCAGGAGGTTCTGGTCGAAGCTGCGCGCGAGGCATCGGCCCATGTCCGCGAGGTCAATGCCGAGATGGAGGAAGGCCAGCTGGCCGAACTGCGCGAGCGCGGGATGGAGATTGTCGATGATGCCGATCTCGCTGCGTTCCAGGCCGCCATCCAGCCCATCTACGAGCGGTACGGCGACGCCTACGGCGAATACCTCGACCGGATCATGGCCGCGCTCGAATAAGTGCTGCGCGCGCTTGACCTGATCGACCGGGGGATCGGGGCGGTCTTGCGCCCCGTTCTCTTTCTGGCCATGGCGGCGCTGATTGTCGCGATCTCGCTTCAGGTGGGATCGCGGCTTTTCTTTCGCGCGCTGGGCTGGACCGAAGAGGTCTCGCGCTTTCTGGTGATCTGGATCACCTTTCTGGGCGCCGCGCTCACCTGGCAGCAGCATCGCCATATCGCCGTGGGGGTTCTGGTGGATGCCCTGCCTGCGGCGGGCGCGCGCCTCCTGCGAATCGCCGCCTGTGTCGTGGCCATCGCCTTCATGGTGGCGCTGGTCATGGTGGGGCTGGAGTACATGGGCACGCAGGGGCGGCAGCGATCGGCGGCTCTGCGCCTGCCCATGGCCCGGATATATGCGGTGATCCCGCTCAGTGCGGCGCTCATGGCTTGGTTCGCGCTCTCCGACCTCCTGCGCATTCTCGCCGGCAAGGATGTCGCCGCACAAGGGGGAACGGGGCAGTGAGCCTGCTGCTGTTCGCCCTGTTCATCCTGTTCGTCGCCATGGGCGTGCCCATCGCCGTTGCCATTGGCGCCGGCACGATGATCGCGCTGGAGGGGTCCGGCACGCCGCTTCTGGTCGTGCCCCAGCAGATGTTTCAGGGCATCAATTCCTTCGCCCTCGTTGCCATTCCGATGTTCATCCTCGCCGGCGACATCATGTCCAAGGGGCAGGTGAGCGAGCGGCTGGTGGCGCTGGCCGAGGCGCTGCTGGGCTTTCTGCGCGGCGGCTTGTCCATCGTTTCGGTGCTGGCGGGCATGTTCTTCGCCGCGATCTCGGGCTCCGGGGCGGCCACGACAGCGGCGGTCAGCTCGACCCTGATTCCGGAACTCAAACGCAAGGGCTACGACCCGGCATCGGCCGCGAGCCTGATCGCCGCCAGCGGCACCATCGGCGTGGTGATTCCACCCTCGGTTCCGATGATCATCTATGCGGTCATCGCGCAGGAATCGGTGGCGCGGCTGTTCATGGCCGGGATCATCCCGGGCATCGCCATGGGCGCGGGGCTGATGGCGGTCGCGCTCGTGCAGGGGTATCGAAGGGCCTACCCGCGCGGCAGCGCGTTTTCCCTGCGCACCATCTGGCGCAGCTTCCGCGCCGCCTTCTGGGGGCTGATGACGCCCGTGATCATCCTCGGCGGCATCTTCTCGGGTTATTTCACCCCCTCCGAGGCAGCCGTGATCGCGGTCAACTACGCGATCCTGGTCGCGCTCTTCGTCTATCGCGACATGACGCTGCGCGAACTCTATCATGTGCTGATCCGCGCCGGAGTGACCACGGCGGTGATCATGATCGTGATCTCGGCCTCGGCGGCGCTGAGCTGGGCGCTGTCGAGCTGGCAGGTGCCCGCCGCGATCGCGAACAGCGTCCTGGGGCTGTCGACCAACACATGGATTCTGCTCGCGCTGATCCTGTTGCTGATCCTGCTGACCGGCATCTTCATCGAGACGGCCTCGGCGCTGATCATCCTGACACCGATCCTCTTGCCGCTGGCGGTGCAGCTGGGCATCGACCCGGTGCATTTCGGCATCATCATCGTGGTGGGGCTGGCCATCGGTATGATCACGCCACCGGTGGCGATCAATCTTTATGTGGCGTCCTCGGTCACGGGGCTGGGGCTGGAACGGATCGCGCGGGCGGTTCTGCCCTATCTGGCGGTGCTGGTGGTGGTGCTGGCGCTGATCGCCTATCTGCCCCTGCTTGTATAGGGAATATCGGAGAGCGCCGCCTTCCCCGGCCCCTGCGTCTAGAGCGCGTCGCGTTTGATCGGTTTCACCTCGCCCGGGCCGCTCGCGGCCCGGGAATGCGCCCGCCCGCCCCGTCACGCCGCAGGCGTGCCTCCGGCACGACGGCGGG
>PWLT01000016.1 GCA_003558415.1 Hyphomicrobiales bacterium | reverse complement strand
CATTGTCGCGCAAAGCTCAACGGTTGCATCACCTCAATCGGCCCATCTCACTGCACCCGGCGCGTTATCGCCCCCTGGGCCAGTCGCGCACCCCTGTGCGCGTCGAGCGTACCAAGAGGCTCACAAGGGCGTAAACCCCGACACCGGCCGGGTCGCGCAGGGCCATTGCGGCGAGCCGCCCCGCGCCCGGTCGATGCGCGCGGTGATTGGCGCGCAGTTCGGGGAAGCGCTCAAGCACCTCGCGCACGCCGGCATCCTGGCGCCGCCGCACGCGGACGAGCCGGCGCAGCCCTTCGACCATGGGCCACTCATAGCTTGCGGCAACGCCGATGCGCTCATCGGGCGCGAAATGCAGCCGCACGAAGGTATCGTCCGAGATGATGTCGGGAAACGCACCCCAGCGCGCGCGCCCCGCCGCGTTGACGGCAAAGATGCCGAAGCCGGGCACGCCATCGGTCATGAAGGGCAGGCGCATCCAGGCGCGCGCATAGGTGCGGGTCAGGGGGCTGCGTGCCGGGGCGATCACGGGCCTCCCGCTCGCCCAGGCGGGCTGCGGCACCGCCAGCGCCCGTGCCAGCTCTGCCAGAAGCGGCGGGCTGACGGTGACATCGGCATCGAGATAGACCCGCGTGCCCGGTTGCGCCGATGCCTCGCCAAGGTTGAGCGCGTTGAGCTTGCCGGGCTGGTCGGTCTCGATCACATGCAGTCGCCATCCGCGCGCGGCGGCGGCGGGGACGCGCGCGCGCGCGATCTGGGCGGTGTCGTCGCGGCAGGCATTGGCCACGACGATGACCTCGCAGGCCGCGAGTGCCCCCCCCGCATCCCTTGATGCCAGCAAAGCGTCGAGACAGGGGCCGATATAGGCGCCCTCGTCATTGGCGGGAAGGATCACGCTCAGGGGCGTCGGCGCGGCTGTCATGGGGCGCAATCTACTGCGTCGGGCACCGGGGCGGCAAGCCACAGCCAGGGCGCGTCGCGTTTGACCGGTTTCATCCCGCCCGGGCCGCTTGCGGCCCGGGCATGCGCCCGCCCGCCCCCCAGGCGGGCGCAGGTCCTCTGTCAGGCTCTGGACGAGTTCGATCAAACACAACTCCCTCATAGGGTGTCGCGCCCGATCGGTGGCCCTCCCCGTCGCGCAAGCGACGGGGACGCGCCCGCCGCGCTTCGAACTGCATGAATTCGGATAACCGAGATCGGCCCTGAAAACGGGGTGCACGCCGATCCCGAGGAGGAAATCTGTTCGGCCTATTCCGCCGCGCGCAAGGGATGCGGGGTGGCGGGGCGTTCGGGCTCGCTCAGCGCATCCTCGGGAAATTCCCAGACGATCTCCTTGCGGCCAAGCCGGCGCGCGGCCTTCTCCAGCGCCCGGTCGCGCGCCGCGCGGCTGCCGCGCCCCAGCGAGAGCGCCCCCAGCACCGCCACCGAGCGATACGCCCCGGCCGAGAGCCACACCCGCAGCGCCAGCAGCGACGGGGTGAAGACCAGCGTGAGCATCGTCGCGATGCCCAGCCCGAACACCACCGCCGTGGCCAGGTTCTTCCACCACAGCGCGGTGGGGTTGTCGATGGAATAGCCGCCATTGATGAAATCGAGGCTCAGGCCAAGCATCATCGGCGTGAGCCCCGCCATTGTGGTGATCGAGGTGAGCAGAACCGGGCGAATGCGCGCCTCGGCGGTGCGGATGATCGCCTCGATGCGCGGCATGGTGCGCGCGTATTCCTGATAGGTGTCGATCAGCACGATATTGTTGTTCACCACGATCCCGGCGAGCGCCACGATCCCCACACCCGTCATGATGACCGAAAAGGTCTGCCCCATGACCAGCAGACCGATGAGCACCCCGGCGGTGGAGAGCACCACCGCGACGAGCACAAGAACCGCGTTGTAGAAACTGTTGAACTGCGCCAGCAGGATGATGAACATCAGCGCGAGCGCCCCGGCGAAGGCCACCACCAGAAACTCGCTGGCCTCCTGCTGGTCCTGCTGTTCGCCGGTCCATTCCCAGGCGACGCCCGCGGGCAGGGGGCTTTCGCTTTCCAGCCACTCGGTCAGCAGCGCGATGCGCTCGTTGGGGTTGATCGGGCGCCCGGCCTCGTTGGTGAGCCCCGGCGCGACATCGGCCTTGATGTCGAAATATCGGGTCTGATCCACGCGGTCGATCTGACCGAGGCTGGGCACGGCCTCGCGCGTCATGAAATTCGACAGCGGGATCAACCCCGCCTGCGTCTGCACCCGCAACGAGTCGAGGGTCGAGAGCACACGGTCGGATTCGGGCAGGCGCACGCGGATATCGATCTCCTCGTCGGAGCTGTCCACGCGCATCGTGTCGAGCAGAATGCCGCGGGTGACGAGCTGAACCATGCCGCCCACCGTGGCCACATCGGCGCCAAAGCGCCCGGCGCGTTCGACATCGACGTCAAGCTGCCAGTCGACGCCGGGCAGGGGGCGCGAGTCCTCGATCTCGACGATGCCCGTGGTGTTCTCCATCTTTTCCAGCACGGACTCCACCGACTCGCTCAGGCGCTCGAAATCGTTGCCCTTGAGCCGCAGGTGAAGGGGCTTCGATGCGCCGGGACCGCCGGTCTGCATGAGGATCTGCGCGCGAATGCCCGGCAGCCGGTCGAGGCGCTCCTGAATGGTGGACACGATCTCGCTGCCGCGCAGCCCCGCGATGCCCTCGCGTTCCTCGTAGGGGGTCATCTCGAACTGGATCTGGCCGATCGCGTCGAGCGGGCCGCTGGTGGGGGTGAACTGGTTGAGCCCGCCTTCGCCGGCGAAGGCAAAGACCGAGGCGACGCCGTCCAGACCGATGATCTCGGCCTCGGCCTCGCGCATGAGCGCGTCCTTTTCCACCAGCGAGAGGTTGCCGCGCGCGCGGACATAGACGATGCCCTGCTCGGGCTCGGTGTCGACGAAGAACTCGACCCCGCGGCCGTGTTCGCCGTAATAGTTGAAGACCCCGATCACGAAGGCCGCCACCGCGACGATGGTCACCAGCGGCATCACCGGATTGCCCACGATCAGGGAGATGAATCGCCCGAAGGGCGTGCGCCGCTGCCCGGCGCGGATGGGGCGCTCGCGCCCCTTGATGCGGGCCGCGGACAGCGTGATGGAAGATGCGACCGAGGAGAGCGCGAATAGCAGCGCCCCGGGCAGCAGCGCCGCCGCCCCCGGCAAGGGAGACTGGCCCGCGAAGAGATACCCGGGGTTGATGAGCTGCATCGCGCCCAGGAACATCCCATAGAGCGCGACCGGCACGAGTGCTGCGCGCAGCAGCCAGGGCAGCGCCCGCAGTGCATTCGAGGCGCGCGAGAGAAGTCGCGAGAAACGCCCGCTCACCCCGCCCACCACCGGCAGGAAGATCAGCGCCGTGAGCAGCGAGGCGGTGAGCACGAAGATCAGCGTGAGT
>PWLT01000253.1 GCA_003558415.1 Hyphomicrobiales bacterium | reverse complement strand
GCGCCTCGGCCACGACGAAGCCGACCTGTCCGTCCAGCCGCGCCGCGGCGACGAGTTCCTGGGCCGAGGCAACGGCGGCGCGGCGCGGCGCCTCCCCCGCCCCGTCCGGACGCAGCAGCGGCACCGGCGAGCCGAGCGGCGCATTGCCCATCGCCGGCGCGGCCGCACCGGCGAGCAATGATGACAGAACCCAGCGTCTCGAATAGAGTGGCACGCGCAATCCCTTTTTCAGCCACGCTAGTCCGACTCCGTCCTTGCCGGCAAGACACGTCTGCGCGGGGGCGCATCACAACTCGGCGTGGCCGCAGTGGTCGCGCGGTTTCACGCTTGTGGAAGGCGCTTCGACCAGCATCCGCCAGCGCGAAGTCGAGAGGAGGATATGTCGCGCATCGGTGTGTTGAGAAATACCCAGGCAGGGGGCGCCATCCGTGCGAGCGCGCCGGCCTGCGAGGGTTTCACGCGGCTGCCCGCGAAGCGAAGCGCGGCCCTGGAGCGGCGCGCCCGCGCCCGCGCGCCGGGGCGGGCGAAGACCGCCACGGGCACCATATGCATGATCTCCGCCCAGCGGTCCCAGCGGTGGAACCCGGCCAGATTGTCGGCCCCCATCAGCCACACGAAATGAACGCCGGGGTAGAGAGCGAGCAACCGCTCCAGCGTCTGTGCGGTGTAGCGCGTGCCGATGCGGGCTTCGATATCGGTGATCGTCACGCGCGGGTGCTCCATCACCTCGCGCGCCCGCGCCAGCCGCTGCGGCATCGGGGCCGGGCCCTGCGCCTTGAGCGGGTTGCCCGGGCTGACCAGCCACCACACCCGGTCGAGGTTCAGCCGCCTGAGCGCCTCGCGCGTGATATGGGCGTGCCCCTCATGGGCGGGGTCGAAGGAGCCGCCGAGCAGCCCGATGCGCTGGCCCGCGCGCGCCTTGGGCAATTCGTGGCGCATGATCATCCCCCTCGTCCCACGGCGGCGATCTCGCCCGATTTCAGCCTTGCGAAATAGCTTCGTGCCTCGGCGCGCACCACCGGCATCAACGCATAGAGCGCGATGATGTTGAACACCGCCATCGAAAAGATCATCGCATCCGAGAAATCGATCACCGCGCCGAGCTGCGCCGCAGCACCCAGCACGATGAAACCGCAATAGCCGAACTTGAACACCAGCTCGGTGCGCGCGCCCTCGCCGAACAGGAAGGTCCAGGCCTTGAGCCCGTAATAGGCCCAGGTGATCATGGTCGAGATCGCGAACATCACCACCGCGAGCGCGAGCACATAGGGAAACCAGCCCACGACGGTGGCAAAGGCCGCCGAGGTGAGCGCCACCCCCTCGGCCCCGTCCATGGTCGCGATGCGCCCGCCATCGAGCACATAGAGCCCGGCGGCGTCGTCAAAGACCAGCACGCCCGAGACGATGATCACCAGCGCGGTGAGCGTGCACACGACCACGGTGTCGATGAAGGGCTCAAGCAGCGCGACGGTGCCCTCCGAGACAGGCTCCTTCGTGCGCACCGCCGCGTGCGCGATGGCGGCCGAGCCCAGCCCGGCCTCGTTCGAGAAGGCCGCGCGGCGAAAACCCATGATCAGCGCGCCTACCATGCCGCCCGCGACGCCCAGCCCGGTAAAGGCGCCCTCGAAGATCTGCCCCACGGCCCAGGGGATGCGCTCGGCATTGGCGCCCAGCACGATCATCGCGCCGGCGACATAGACCACCCCCATCACCGGCACGAGGCGCGAGGTCACCCGCGCGATGCTGCGGATGCCGCCCACGATCACGGCAAGGACCACCGCCGCCAGCGCCAGCCCGCTCAGCCAGCCCAGCCCTTCCATCGCGCCCCCGGTGACATTGGCGATCTGGGCATGCGCCTGATTGGCCTGGAACATGTTGCCCGCCCCCAGCGCCCCGCCGACGCAGCACAGCGAGAACAGCACCGCGAGCACCCGTCCGCCGGGCAGCCCGCGCTCGGCAAAGCCCTTGGTCATGTAATACATCGGCCCGCCTGAGACAGTGCCATCGGCCAGCACGTTGCGGTACTTCACCCCCAGCGTGCATTCGGTGAACTTGGTGGCCATGCCCAGAAAACCGGCAAGGATCATCCAGAAGGTCGCGCCGGGGCCGCCGATGCCCACCGCCACCGCCACCCCGGCGATATTGCCCAGCCCCACCGTGCCCGAAAGCGCCGTGGAGAGCGCCTGAAAATGCGTGACCTCGCCTTCGTCCTTGCCGCTGGAGTAATCGCCGCGCACCAGCCGCAGCGCATGGGTGAAGCCGCGCCACTGGATGACGCCCAGATAGACGGTGAACACCCCCGCCGCGACCACGAGCCACAGCACGATCCATGGAAAATCGGTGCCCGGAACCGGTGCGAAGACCAGCTCGACAAACCACCCCGTCGAGCGCGCGAAGGCGCGGTCCACCGCCGCGTCGAACCCCTGCGCCAGTGCCTGTCCGGGGGCTGCGAAGGCAACCGCGCCCAGCGCCGCCCCTGGCCCCGCCCAACGTCGCGCCCCCATTGTTCCCCCGCCTTCGCTTCACTATAGATGCGCGCGACACATCCCATATTCCGCAAGGACATGCACCATGGCATCCTACCAGTACGTCTATCACATGGACGGTCTGTCCAAGACCTATCCGGGCGGCAAGAAATGTTTCGAGAATATCCGCCTGTCCTTCCTGCCCGGCGTCAAGATCGGCGTGGTGGGTCCCAACGGCGCGGGCAAGTCGACGCTGCTGCGCATCATGGCGGGCTTTGACACCGATTTCACCGGCGAGGCCTGGGCGGCCAAGGGCGCGCGCGTGGGCTATCTGCCCCAGGAGCCCGAGCTTGACCCCGCGCTCAATGTGCGCGGCAACGTCATGCAGGGCGTGGCCGCGAAACAGGCCAAGCTCGAGCGCTTCAACGAACTGGCGATGAACTACTCCGACGAGACCGCCGAGGAGATGGCCCAGCTTCAGGACGAGATCGACGCGGAGAACCTGTGGGATCTCGACGCGCAGATCGACGTGGCCATGGAGGCGCTGCGCTGTCCGCCCGACGAGGCCAGTGTTGATACGCTCTCGGGCGGCGAGAAGCGACGCGTGGCGCTGTGCCAGTTGCTCCTCGAGGCGCCCGACATGCTGCTGCTCGACGAGCCCACCAACCACCTCGACGCCGAAACCGTCGCCTGGCTGCAACAGCACCTGATCGACTACAAGGGCACGATCCTGATCGTCACCCATGACCGCTACTTCCTCGACGACATCACCGGCTGGATCCTCGAGCTCGACCGCGGCCGGGGCATTCCCTACGAGGGGAATTATTCCGCCTGGCTGGAGCAGAAGGCAAAGCGCCTGGCGCAGGAGGCGCGCGAGGACAAGGCCAAGCAGAAGACGCTGGAGCGCGAACTGGAATGGATCCGCGCCGGCGCCAAGGCCCGGCAG
>PWLT01000332.1 GCA_003558415.1 Hyphomicrobiales bacterium | reverse complement strand
CCGAGGCGGAATGCGAATTCGCCTTTGCCATCCGCAATCCGGCGACGTTTCTGCCTGCACTGTGCGAGCGGCAGAGCGAGCGCAGCTTCGAGGAGATGATGGCAGGCGCCGATCCGCGCCGGCTGCTTTGGTCCGATCTGGTGCGCCGCTTGCGCGAAGCCTCCCCCGAGGTGCCGTTGACCATCTGGTGCGACGAGGACACGCCGGTGATCTGGCCCGAGGTGCTGCGCGCCGTGGCCGGTCTGCCGGCCGACTCGCCCCCGCTCGACGGCGGCAACGACCGTCTGCGCGATCTGATGAGCGAGGCGGGGCTGGAGAAGCTGTCAAGCTATCTGGAGACCAATCCTCCGCCAACGCCCGAGCTGCGCCGGCGGATCGTGGCGGCCTTCCTCGACAAGTTCGCGCTCGAGGATGCGATGGAGCTCGAACTCGACCTGCCGGGATGGACCGACGATCTGGTCGAGGAGCTCACCGACATCTACGAGGAAGACGCGGGCGAGATCGCGAAGATGGAGGGGGTCACCTTCCTGTCCTACTAGCGCGGGATGCGCCCGATCCGCTTCACGGAACCCGTCGCGTCCGGGTCGCGTCGGCCGCCCTTGCCCCGCTTCGCGGGTTCAACCCATCCCGAGGGCGGATTTGTACATCTCCAGCACGGCCTCTTCCTCGGCGATCTCGTCGGGCTGACGCTTGCGCAGGGCGATGACCTTGCGCATGACCTTGGTGTCGTAGCCGCGCCCCTTGGCTTCGGCCATCACCTCCTTCTGCTGGTCGGCGATGTCCTTCTTCTCGGCTTCGAGCGACTCGAAGCGCTCGATGAACTGGCGCAGCTCGTCGGCGGCGACATTGTAGGTGGCGTCGGTCACGGAATCGGTCATCTTGCCCTCATGTGTCTCGGTGAGGCCGCTTGCTACCCGGCCCGGACAAGCGGATCAAGGTCTCCATGCACCCCCTTGTGCGCGGCGCGATCCGCTTGCCCGCCCCCTTGCCCGGTCGCGCCGGCTCGATTAGGGCGATGCCATCGGGTGCGAGCAGGAGGCGGGCGATGGAATGGCTGATCTGGGTGGGTGCGGCGACCGCTCTGGCGGGGGTTGCGGGGCTCCTGTGGTGCATTGTTTACACCCTGCGCGCGCGCCGCGCCGACTTGGACGAGGCGACATTGCGGGTGCGCCTGCAGCGGGCGGTGGTGATGAATCTCGTCGCCTTGATGGTTTCGGCGCTCGGCCTCATGATGGTGGTGGTCGGGATCCTGCTGAGCTGATCGCCCCGGCACGGGGGCGCGGGGGCAGAGGTCACATTCCCGCGCGCGAATGCGACTTGCATTATATTCTGAATCGTCTATGTGTCATTCCAACCGCGATGCAAAGCGCGACAACGACACACAGGAGTTGGAAATGATCGAAACGGACTGGATATGGGGTTTCGTCGGCGGTCTGATGATCGGCGGCGCGGCGGCCATCTATCTGCTCTTCAACGGGCGGATCATGGGCGCAAGTGGAATCATCGGCGGGCTGGTCGACCGCTCGGGGCTCGACACGGGCTGGGAGCGCGGATCGTTCCTGGCCGGGCTGGTCCTGGTTCCCGGCGCGATGGCGCTGATGTTCTTCCCCGGCATCAGCACGAACATCACGGGCAACATGGCCGCGATCGTGGCCGCCGGGTTGCTGGTCGGCATCGGCACGCGGCTCGCCAATGGCTGCACCTCCGGGCACGGCGTGTGCGGCATCTCGCGCTTTTCGCTGCGCGGCATGGTGGCCACCGTGTTCTATCTGCTCGCCGGGGGTATCTCGGTGGTTCTGTTCAAGCATCTGCTGGGGGTGGTCTGATGGTTCGCAATCTCTTCGCATTCATCGCCGGCGGTATCTTCGGGGCCGGGCTTCTGGTCTCGGGCATGACCAACACCGAAAAGGTGCAGGGCTGGCTCGACGTCTTCGGCGACTGGGACCCGACGCTGGCCTTCGTGCTGGGCGGGGCGATCCTGCCCATGGCGATCGTGTGGCACTTCTCGACCGGGCGGGCGCGCTCGATTCTGGGCGCCGATTTTCCCGGACGGCCGGCGCCGCGGCTCGGGCATAATCTGGTGATCGGCTCGGTGCTGTTCGGCATGGGCTGGGGCCTGGTGGGGCTGTGCCCCGGACCGGCCATTGCCTCGATTACCTATGGGGGTCTGGGCGGCATCGTCTTCCTCCTGTCGATGGTGGCGGGTATGCTCGTCGCGCCGGGGGTCCGCACACGGATCGACCAGGTCGCCGCAATCTGAGGAAGGACACAACATGGAAATCCGTCCACTATCAGACGACTTCGCCGTCTCGCCGCAGATCACGCCCGCGGACGTCCCCGCCATTCGCGCGGCCGGGTTCACGACCGTGGTGTGCAACCGACCCGACAGTGAGGTGTCGGGCGATCAGGCATCGGAAGCGATCCGCGACGCGGTCGAGGCCGAGGGCATGCGCTTTGTCCTCAACGAGTTCGTGCCCTCGGTCGGTCCGACCGAGGACGCCGTCGAGGCCCAGGGCCGCGCGCTCAGCGAATCCGAGGGCCCGGTGCTGGCCTATTGCGCTTCGGGCAATCGCAGCTCGATCCTCTGGGCGCTGGCACTAGCCGGCGAGCGGCCAACCGATGAGTTGATCGCGGCGGGCACGAAATACGGCTACCAGACCGCGAATTTCCGCCCGATGATCGAGGCCCGCGCGAAGCAACGCGCATAAACGGGCACCGACCCCGGCAGACGAAAAGGCCCGGCCGCCATCTCGGCAGCCGGGCCTTTTGCGTCTTGCCCGATGGGCGCGACCCCTTAACCGGGTGAGAGCCCCCTGATGCGCTCCGATCTGCGCCGCAGCAACTCCACGGTGGTCAGAAGCGCGATCGAGATCAGCACCAGGATGGTCGCGACCGCAAGGATCGTCGGGCTGATCTGCTCGCGGATGCCCGACCACATCTCGCGCGGGATGGTGCGCTGCTCGACCCCGGCGACGAAGAGCACGATGACGATCTCGTCGAAGGAGGTGATGAAGGCAAAGAGCGCGCCGGAAATCACGCCGGGCAGGATCAGCGGCATGGTGATCTTGAAGAAGGTGCGCGTGGGCGTGGCCCCGAGATTCGCCGCCGCGCGGATCAGCGAATTGTCGAAGCCCACAAGCGTCGCGGTCACGGTGATCACCACGAATGGCGTGCCCAGCGCCGTATGCGCCAGAACCACCCCGATGAAGGTCTGCGCCAGATTGACCGAGGAGAAGAAGAAGAACATCCCCGCCGCGGAAATGATCAACGGCACTACCATGGGGGAGATCAGGATACCCATGATCAGCCCCTTGAAGGGCATCTGCGCGCGGCTGAGCCCGAGCGCGGCGAGCGTGCCCAGTGTGGTCGCCAGGATTGTCGCCGAGATCCCGATGATGAAGGAGTTGCGGATCGAGCGCATCCAGCT
>PWLT01000432.1 GCA_003558415.1 Hyphomicrobiales bacterium | reverse complement strand
CGGAGGGGATGCCGACATGCTGCGCGGCCAGCGCCATGAGCGCATGTCCGATGCTGCTGCCCGACAGGATCAGCAGTGGCCTCTCGCTCGAGAGCCCGTGATCGAGCAGCACCTGCGCCAGCGCCCGGATGGAGCGAACCGCCTCGGCATAACTCACCCGGCGCCACTCGCCCGTATCGTCGCGCTGGGCCATCCAGGTGCGCTCCGGCGCGACCTCAGCCCAGTGCAGGAGCCTGTCATTCATCCGCTCGGGATAGGGGCCCAGCGGCTCGGCCTGCCAGACCAGAATCGTGCCGTCGTCGCGGGTTTCCATCTCGACCTGCGGATCCCACAGCGCCACCTCGCGGTGTTCGGCCTTGCTCATTCTGTCCTCCTCCGGCGCCCTTGCATAGCTGCGACATCTTGACTCGACTCGCAAAATTTGTCTACTGGGAAACAAATGACACGGAAACCGATTGTGTCGGTCCGTGACGGGCCAGCGAGGGGAGGGCGCACAGCATGGACGGAACCGCCGGCGAGGCACCGATCTCCTATGAACTGCGCGGTGCCGTTGCTGTCCTTGGGCTGAACCGCGCCGAGAAGCGCAATGCCATCAGTGACCGGGTGATCGAGGCGATCGCCGAGGCCGTCCAGCGCGCCGAAGCCGAGGCGCGCGCCGCCGTCATCTTCGGATATGGCGACCATTTCTGCGCCGGGCTCGACCTGGGCGAACATGTCAGCAAATCGGCGCTTGAGGCCGTGCGCGGCTCGCGGCGCTGGCATGCGGTGTTCGGGCAGATGGAGCGCGGCACCATCCCCTGGGTGAGCGCGCTGCACGGCGCGGTGGTGGGCGGCGGGCTCGAACTGGCCTCCTCCACCCATATCCGCGTGGCCGATTCCACCGCCTTTTTCGCGCTGCCCGAGGGCCAGCGCGGGATTTTCGTGGGCGGCGGCGGCTCGGTGCGCACGGCGCGGCTGATGGGGGCGCATCGCATGGCCGATCTGATGCTCACCGGCCGGGTGGTCAGCGCCGATGAGGCCGAGCGCTGGGGCGTCGTGCAGTATCTGGTGCCGCGCGGCGAGGCGCTCGACAAGGCGCTGGCACTGGCAGAGGCTGCGGCCGGCAATGCCGAGATGTCGAATTACGCGGTGCTCAACGCGCTGCCACGCGTGCAGGACATGTCCTCGGAGGACGGGTTGTTCGTGGAATCGCTGATGTCCTCGCTCACCTCGGCCACGCCGGAAGCCGAGGAACGGCTGCGCGCCTTTTTGGAGAAGCGCGCCAAGCGGCTGGAGATCCCGAAGGAGGGCGACCGATGACCCGCACGATCTCGCGCCCGCCCGCAACCGAGAACGAGGTCGCGCTGGGGGATCTGTCGCGATCCTTCGGCTTCCTGCTGCGCATGGCGCAGGTCCAGATCTTCGAGTTCTTCTTCGAGGATCTCGGCCAGATCGGGCTGCGGCCGGGCGAGTTTTCGGTGCTTTGGGTGCTCCATCTCAACCCCGGAATCCGTCAGGGGCTGCTTGCCCAGGCGCTGCGCATCAAGCGCGCGCACATGACCAAGATGATCCGCAATTTCGAGGATCGCGGGCTCGTCGCGCGCGCCGTGCCCGACGATGACCGCCGTGCGGTGGAACTGCGGCTGACGGATGCGGGCGTAGCCTTCGTGGACGACCATGCCAAGGCATTTTTCAGCCATGACGCGCGCCGGCCGACGCCGCTCGATCCGCAGGAGCAGGCGCAGCTCTTCGCCCTGCTGCAGAAATATGTCGGGATCACCCCGGAGGAGAGACGTTGAATATCGACGAGCTTGTCGCCATCGACTTCCACACCCATGCCGAGGAGCCCTGCTGCGGCCCGCGCGATGACGGCTATGACGAGTTCCAGGCCGCGCTGGCGCGCTATTTCCGTAACCCGGCGGGTCAGGACCACGACCATCTTCCCAGCGTCCAGCAGACCGCCGATTACTTCCGCGAGCGCAAGATCGGCTGCGTGATCTTTCCCGTGGATGCCGAGCGCGAGACCGGCTTTCGCCGCTACTCCAACGAGGAGGTGGCCAGGATCGCCGCCGAGAATGACGACATCATGATCCCCTTCGCCTCCATCGATCCGGCCAAGGGCAAGGCCGGCGCGCGGGAGGCGCGCAGGCTGGTGCGCGAGTTCGGTGTGCGCGGCTTCAAGTTCCACCCCACCATGCAGGGGTTCTACCCCAACGACCGCTCGGCCTATGTGATGTATGAGGCGATTCAGGACGAGGGCGCCATTGCGCTTTTCCACACCGGCCAGACCGGGGTGGGCGCGGGGATGCGCGGCGGGATGGGAATGCGGCAGGGATATTCCAACCCGATCTATATCGACGACGTGGCGGTGGATTTCCCCGACATGCCCATCGTCATGGCGCATCCGTCATTTCCGTGGACGGAGGAGGGGCTGACCGTCGCGAACCACAAGCCCAATGTCTATATCGACATGTCGGGCTGGTCGCCGAAATATTTCCCGCCGATTTTCACCCATTACGCCAATACGCTGCTGAAGAAGAAGATGCTCTTCGGCTCGGACTGGCCGGCGATCACGCCGGATCGCTGGATGCGCGATTTCGAGGAAATCGAGATCCGCGACGAAGTGCGCCCGCTCATACTGAAGGAGAACGCGCGGCGCCTGCTGAAACTCTAAGGCAA
Source organism: Hyphomicrobiales bacterium (assembly GCA_003558415.1). Taxonomy (GTDB): domain Bacteria; phylum Pseudomonadota; class Alphaproteobacteria; order Rhodobacterales; family Rhodobacteraceae; genus Alkalilacustris. The sequence goes on along the minus strand of PWLT01000432.1, from coordinate 773 downwards.
ACAATGATCAGGGAGGAAAGATCATGAGACTGCTGACAACCACATCCGCCATCGCACTGGCGATGACAATGGGGCTGGCGAACGCGGCCGATGCGCGCGAGCTGCGCGGGGCACCCGGCGCCCCGCCCGCGCACCCGGCGCACAGCCATCTCTATACCGGGCTCGTCGAGTATCTGCCCGAGGAATCCGACGGTGCGCTCACCGCCACGATCCTCGGGCCGGAGGTCGTCAATCTCGGCCAGATGCGCGATGCGCTGACCACCGGGCTTGCCGATGTCGGCAACCTGCTGCCGCTCTACTATCCGGCAGAGCTGCCCAACATGGCGCTGGCGGGCGAGCTCGCACTCTCGGCGGTCAACCCGCATGTGATGGGCGCGGCGATCACCGAATACACCGTGACCTGTGACGCCTGCCAGCAGGAGATGGCCGATCTGGGCGTCGTGTTCCTCGGCGCGGGCTCGTCCGATCTCTATGTGCTGCTGACCAACCAGCCCGTGGAAACGGCCGCGGACCTTGAGGGGATGCGCCTGCGTTCGGGCGGCGCGCCGTTCTCGCGCTGGGCCGAGCATTTCGGCGCAACGCCCGCCTCGATCAGCGTGAATGACGTGTTCGAGGCGATGTCGCAGGGCACCATCGACGGCTCCATGGCCTCGATCGGCGATCTGCTGTCCTTCCGCTTGGTGGAACTGACCACGCATATCACGCGCGTCCCGCTGGGGGCGTATTTCGCCACCTCCAACTTCACCACCTCGGCCGATCTGTGGGCCGATATG
>PWLT01000221.1 GCA_003558415.1 Hyphomicrobiales bacterium | reverse complement strand
GAGATGGGGCGGCACGCGGGCTACATGATCCCGACCCGTGTCGAGTTGGGCAACCACTACGGCACCCCGGATTACGCCCCCTTCTTCCTCGCCCGCATCACGCAAGCGGAGTTCTGACATGATCGCTCCCGCCACCGCGCCCATCCTGCTGCGCCTGTCCGACGCCGCCGCCATCCTGACGCTCGCGGCGGTGGCGGCGGCGCTGATCCTGCCCGGTGCCTACGTCGCCGTCCCCGACCATCTTCGCCCCGGCGCCTGGAGCCAGGACACGATCTCGGCCCCGGCGGCGCTGGCGCTGCTGGTGGTCAATGCGCGGCTGCGGCAGGGCTGGGAGAAGGGCTGGCTGATCTGGGCGGGGCTGCTGGGCTATCTGATCTATGCCTATGGGCTCTACAGCTTCGATCGGGTGATGAATCCGGCCTATCCGCTTTATCTGGCGGTGCTGTCAGTCTCGGTCTTCGCCGCCTTCCTGTTTGCGCGCGCGGTTGATCTGCGGGCCGTCGGCGCGGGGGCGAAGCCACCGCCACGGCGGCTGGTAGCCGGGCTCTTCGCGCTGCTGCTCGCGCTCTTCGTGCCGCTGTGGGGGGTGCAGCTTCTACCCGCGATGGCGGCGCGGGCGCCCCTGCCGGGGCAGACGATCTTCGTTCTGGATCTGGCCTTCGCCCTGCCACTGACCGGGCTGACCGCGTGGCTTCTGTGGCGCGGCTCCCCGGTGGGCGATCTGCTGGCGATTCCCATGCTGATGAAGGTGGCGGTACTGGGCATCTCGGTGGTTCTGGGCACTTTCTACACATGGGCCTTCTTCGACGGGCCGTTCATGCCCTTCGATCTGGCGCTCTACGCGCTGATGGGCTTCGGCCCCGCGGTGCTGATCCGGCCGGTGTGGCGGGGGCTGCGGGTCACGGACTGATTGCCGGGTGCGAGCGCGAATCCGGGCGCCTTGGAAAAAATGGGAGGGCACGACAATGCCAAGGCCGCTGATCTTTGTGCTGATAATTGCCCTTTGCGGGGCGCTGGATATCGGGCTTCACATGGCCGCCGGCGATCTGATGCCGATGCCGTCCGAGTTCAGTGCGCTCGTCGATCGTTTCGGCTTCGGCGCGGTGGTGATGGTCTGGATCGCGCTGGCTTTCACCGGCATGGGGCTGGTGTTCCTGTTCTGGGCGCGGCGCATGGCGGGCGGCGGGCGGGCAAAGGGGCTGCGCTACGGGCTCGGCCTGGGGCTGATGATCCTCGTGGCGATGTTCGAGGGTGTGGGCCTGCTGGGAACGCCGCTGATCGGCGAGCTGGTAATGGGGCTCGCCGATGCTGTGCCGATCTTTCTGATGATAGCGGCTCTGGGCTGGACCCTGGCCTCCGACAGCCCCGATGGGCAGGCGCGTGGCCGGCCGCCGGTGCTGCTTGTGCTGGCGGTCTTCGCGCTGGTCTACGGGCTGGGCCGCACCGGGGTGCAGATGCTCGGGCTGATCGAGTCCGGGCTGGCGGAAAGGCCCTTGCCCAGCCTGATCTGGCCCTTCGCCATGGGGACCGCAATCGGCGTGCTGTTTCTCGCCGTAAGCGATGTGATGCGCGGCCTGTCGCGCGCGACCGCCGCGCTGGCTTTCGGCTTGGGCGCCTTCGGGGCGAACTGGGCGCTGTTCATGACTTTCGTGCCGATGGTCTTTCCCGATGCGCTCGCCGACACGGCGCTGCGGGTCGGTCTGGACATCGTGCTTGTGACGGGCGCGGCCTTTCTGGTGGGGGTGCTGCGTCGTCAGGGAGCGGGTTGAGCGCGCCCGCGCGCCTTGCGGATGCTCAGGGCCAGATAGCCGAAAAAGGCCGCGGGCATGACGAAGGTATCATAGGCCACCCAGACATCGGTGGAAAAGTTGCGCCAGACCGCCTCGTTCGCGGCGGTCGCGGCCGGTGGGGCACACTACACTACTCCCGGAACATCCGGACAAGCCGCGCATTCTTCAGAGGAACAATCCCATCGAACGTGACGGGCAGCGGTTCGCCGCGCAGCGGCGCCTCCGGGTCGGTGCCGCGCTGGACATGGATATGAAGATGGGGTTCGCCCGAATGCCCGGAATTGCCGACTTCGGCTACCGCCATGCCAGTTGTCACCATATCGCCGATATCCACAAGCAGCGACCCCTGTCGCAGGTGCGCCAGATAGAGCTTGACCTCCCCGCAGTCGATCATCAGTTCGTTGCCGCCCCTGTCCACGGTGTCGAGTTGCGGCACCGGCAGATCGGGCCGGTCGCTCACGGCATGGATAACCGTGCCGTCGCAGGGAGCCAGCACCCGCTTGCCGAAGATCAGGTAATCGGCCGGGTCCTCGGTGCCCAGCGGCGTCACGGCACGCCAGCCGATCCTGTCGATGCCGATCAGGTCCACGGCGAAGCTCTGTCCGCGATAATCCGCCAGCGCAGGGTCATTCAGGGTCATGAAATGGGCGTTCAGCAGCGGGTGATTCCCGCCATTCATCACCAAATAACGCCCCGGTTCCAGCGGAAAGGCAATGTCGATAGCATCGGGCGGCACCTGACGTCCACCCATGACCCCCGGCAGCGCCAGAAGCACCAGTGCCAGCAGCACTGCCGAGACCGCATATTCCCCGCGGCGCCGCCAGCGGCCCGGATGGGGGCCATGCCGTCGCAGAAGTCGGGTTGCGCGCCATGTTGCCAGCAGCGCAAGGAACACCAGCAGATGAGGGGTCCACCAAGGCGGGAAGGCCCAGAAACCAACCGTTGCCAGAAGCCCGCATAGGCCCAGCAGCGATACCGTGCGCAACCATAGCCCAGGGGCCGAGGCCGGGCGCACCACCGCATGGCCGATGATGAGCGCAAGCGGCAGCAGGATCTGCACGGCAAGCACGGCGAGAAAAAGCAGCAAGACGCCTCCCCCAGGCAAGCATGGTTGATGATTGTCAGGACTATCCCCTCTTGCGTTGACCTGCGTCAATGGTTCACGGAGGTTCTCGGAAGGCGCTGGCGCAGGGCCGGTTTGCAAGGAAACGTTCTGGTGCCGGCGGCCCGTGAGCCGCCAGGTCAGTCTGATCTGAGTCCGAGTCCGCGCGCCCTGCGGATGCTCAGCGCCAGATAGCCGAAAAACGCCGCCGGCATGACGAAGGTGTCATAGGCCACCCAGACATCGGTGGAGAAGTTGCGCCACACCGCCTCGTTTGTGGCGGCCAGCAACAGCAGCACGCTGGCGAAACGGCGGGTGAGGAATGTCCAGCCCTCGGGCGAGAGCGTCACCATGCCGCCCATCACGCCTTCAAGCCACGCCTGCCCGTGCGCGAGGCCGACCCAGAGGATGGCCGAGAGAGTCAGGCACACGACCGTGGTGCGCATCTTGAAGAATCGCTCGTCATTGAAGCCCACGGTCAGCCCGCCCGAGAGCGTCATGATGATCAGCGTGAGCACCTGCACCGGGTTGATCCGGCCCGTGAG
>PWLT01000302.1 GCA_003558415.1 Hyphomicrobiales bacterium | reverse complement strand
GACTTCCCCGCCGCCCCGTCAACCTGACCGATCTGATCGCCGGCGGCTGCGTGATCGCGCTGTCGGGCGGGTTCATGCTGCTGGCCATGGATTACGGGCTGGGCAGCGCGCGGCGCATGGGCGCGGGCTATTACCCCTTCGTGGCGAGCCTTCTGGGCATGGTTCTGGGCGGCGTGATCGTGGTGCAGGCGCTTCTTGCAGCGCCGGAAGAAGCGACGGATTTCCGCTGGCGGCCGCTGATCTTCGTCTCGGCGGCTTTCGTGCTTTTCGGTCTGTTGATCGAGCGCGGCGGGCTGCTCGCGACGGTGGTGGTGACCACGATGGTGGGCTCGATGGCCGATCGCGAGGCGCGCATGGCTGAAAGCCTGCCGCTGGGCGTGGGGCTCGCGCTGGGGATCTGGGCGGTGTTCGTGGCGCTGCTGGGCCTGTCGATCCCCGTTCTGCCGCGGTTGAACTGATGGAGATGCTGCTCAACCTCGCCGGCGGGTTCGCGACGGTCATCACGCCCGAGAACCTGTTCTACTGCTTTCTCGGCGTGGCGCTGGGAACCTTCATCGGCGTGCTGCCGGGGCTCGGCGCGATGCTGGGCATCTCGCTGCTGCTGCCGGTCACCTATTACCTCACACCCGAAGCCGCGATCATCATGCTCGCGGGGATCTATTACGGCGGCGAATATGGCGGCTCGATCTCGGCGATCCTGATCAACGTGCCGGGCACGCCGGCAAGCGCGGTCACCAGCATCGACGGCAACCGCATGGCCCGGCAGGGGCGCGCGGCGGTGGCGCTCTTCTCGGCGGCGGTGGCCTCCTTCATCGCCGGCTCCATCGGGATCGCGCTGATGACGCTGTTCGCCCCCGCCATCGCGCGCTTTGCGCTGACCTTCAATTCGGCCGATTATTTCGCGGTGATGCTGCTGGGGCTCGCGGCCTCGGCCTCGGTGGCGCGGGGCTCGGCGCTCAAGGCGGTGGTCGCGGTCGTCTTCGGCGTGCTGTTCGGGACCATCGGCACCGATGTGAGCACCGGCGTGCAGCGCTACACGCTGGGCTATCCCGAGCTGATCGGCGGCATCGGGCTGGTCGTTCTGGCGATGGGGCTGTTCGGCATGGCCGAGGTCACCAGTTCCGCCGGGCGCATCGGATCGCGGCGCGGCGCACAGCGCATCCGGCTGCGCGACATGCTGCCCGCCCGCGCCGAGGTGATCCGCTCCGTGCTGCCGGTGCTGCGCGGCTCGGCGCTCGGCTCGGTGCTGGGCGCGCTGCCGGGCACCGGGCCCACGATCGCCTCCTTCATGGCCTATTCGCTGGAAAAGAAGGTCGCGCGCCAGCCCGAACGCTTCGGTCAGGGCGCGATCGAGGGTGTGGTGGCCCCCGAATCCGCCAATAACGCCGCCGCGCAGACGGCCTTCATCCCCACGCTGACGCTGGGCATTCCCGGCACCGCGACCATGGCGCTGATCCTGGGCGCGCTGATGATCCATGGCATCCCGCCCGGCCCCGAGCTGACGACGCGCAACGCCGATCTCTTCTGGGCGCTGATCGCGAGCTTCTGGATCGGCAACCTGTTCCTTCTGATCCTCAACATCCCGCTGGTGGGGCTGTGGGTGAAGCTGCTGCACATCCCCTACCGGCTGCTGTTTCCCGCGATCATCTGCCTGATCTGCGTGGGTGTCTACTCGATCAGCCTCAACCCCTTCGACATCTTCCTGGTGCTGATCATCGGGCTGATGGGCTACGGGATGCGGGTGAGCGGCTTCGAGGCCGCGCCCTTTCTGATGGGCTTCATCCTCGGCCCGCTGATGGAGGAAAATCTGCGCCGCGCGCTGCAACTGGGCCGTGGCGATCCGGCCGTTCTGGTACAGGGGCCGATCGCGGCGATCTGCGTGGCGCTCGCATTGCTGCTGCTGGTGATGCCGGTGCTCTCCCATCTTCTGCGCCTGGTGCGCGGCGCGCGCGGCTGAACCGCGCGCCTTCCGCATCCTGCGCGGGCGCAGGGTGCTCTCAGAGCTGGAGCAGCTGGCGCGCGTGACGGCGCAGCAGCAACAGCCCCAGCAGCATCGGCACCAGCATGCACAGCGCGACATAGACGAGCGAGATATAGCCCGGCTGATAGACGGGGTAGAAACCGTCGCGCATGATCCCGGTGATATGCAGGAGCGGGTTGTACCACAGGATCTGCTGCGCCAGCGGCGGCATGTCCTCATAGAGGAAGATGACGCCGGAGATGATGAAGAGCGGCCGGGTGAGGATGCTCCAGATCTGCTCCCAGACCGGGAAACGCTGGAACAGGTAGCAGTTCAGGCATCCCGCGCCGAAACCCGTGCCCGCCGCCAGCCCCATCGCCAGCAGGATCCGGTCCCAGGCGAGGATGGTCTGCACGTCGTCATAGATCATGATGCCGTGCAGGATGATATAGGTCACCATCGCAAGGATCAGCACATTCAGCTCAAACCGCGCGAGAATGGCGTCGATCCAGGTCACGCCGGGATAGAAGAGCAGCGATTTGGAGTATTTCATCGCCCCGCCGACCAGCGAGCCCAGCGTGGTGAACATCCCCAGCGCCAGCATGCCGGTGCCCTTGAACAGAAGGTAGCTGGTGCCCAGCGAGGGCGTGCGCGCCAGCAGCGACCAGGCATAGGCCAGGATGATGATCATCCCCAGCGGCTGGATGAGCGCCCAGACATAGCCGCCCGGGGTCTTGCCGTAGCGCGTCGTCATCTCGCGCAGGATCAGCGCGGCGATGGTGCGCAACGCCTTGACGAACCGGCTTTGCGGTGCGCTGGCATGCGGCGGGGAAAGGGAAGTGTCGCTCACGCTCACGCAACCTTGCACTGGTCTTCGGGGCCTCGATTATGTAGGGATTTCCCGGCAGGATCAAATCGATCCGGCGTCGGAACGCGGATGTGACGCCCATGGAGGACAATACCCAGGACCGCCTTCGCGACCTCCCCCGCAAGGAGGACGAACCCGGCGCCGAGGCGCCCCGGCGGGAGGGTGGCCAGTCCAGGGCGGAGGACAAGCGCAAATCGTCGCGCAGTTCCAGGAAATCGGCGCCGCAGATGGTCGAGGTCCGCCCCGTCGCCGAACCCGCCCGCATGGCGCCGCGGCACTGGGGGCTGATCCTGAGCGTTCTCATCCTGGTGCTGCTGCCGCTTGTGGGCACGATCGTCTATCTGTGGACCTTCGCGCAGGACCAGTACGCCTCCACTACCGGATTCACAGTGCGCCAGGAGGAAACCGGCTCGGCCAGCGATCTGCTGGGCGGGCTGGCGCGTCTGACCGGCGGCGGCGGGAGCACGACCGACACCGATGTGCTGCACGAGTTCATCCGCAGCCAGGAGATCGTCGAGAGGGTCAACCAGCGGGTCGATCTGACGGCGCATTACGCGCAGCACTGGCCGCACGATCCGGTCTTTTCGATCTGGCCCGGCGCCTCGATCGAGCAGCAGCTGTGG
>PWLT01000400.1 GCA_003558415.1 Hyphomicrobiales bacterium | reverse complement strand
CAGCGGCAGGACATGGGCGACATACTGGTCGGGGCGCACCACGACCATGGCGCCGCGCGCACGGTCGATCCCACGCAGATCGAAGATGTCGGGGCCATACTTGAGATCGGGGCAGAAGGCCTTTTCGTAGTCCCGCAGCCCATGGCGGCCCTTGTGCGGCAGCAGCAGCGCGGGCAGCGTGGTCACTTCGATCTCGCGATGGCCCGGCTGGAGCACCGCGCGCAGATCGATGACGCTGTCGATGTCCTCGCCGGGCGGGGTGAAGCGGCGCAGCGGTGAGCGGGAATCGCCCTCGAGAAACGCACATAGCCCATGCAGCGGCGAGCCCACCGCGCCCCGGTCACCGGCGCCTGCGAAGGCAAAGAGTCGCCAGCGCCCGTCGGCCTTCACCGTATGGCCCAGCTGCATGGGCCTTGCATCCGCAAGCCGCACCACCGGGGCCGAATGGAAACGAGTGCCGATCTCGAAACCCTGTGCGAGGTGCTGGTGCGTCGCCTCGCCCTGGATCATCGAGGCGGCGTAGCGAACCTCGGTGCCGGCGGTGAAGCGTCCGAAGCGGACGAAATAGCGCTGGAATTCCTCCGGGTCGACGCCCTCGCCATCCTCCGCGCCTCCCGATGCGGCGACCTTGGGCGGGGCGGAAAACATCCGCGCGAATTCGCGGTCGAAGTCGATCAGCTGCTTCGCGATGCCCTGCCGCTCGCTGGAATAGGTGGACAGAATCCGCGCGTCGGCGTGCCCCTGCAGCACCGCCGCCAGCTTCCAGCCGAGGTTGAACCCGTCGCCCATCGACACGTTCATCCCCTGCCCGGCCTTGGGGCTGTGGGTGTGGCAGGCATCGCCGGCGATGAACACATGCGGCGGGCGCGATCCGTCCTCGGGCGCGTCGTCGAAGCGCTCACACAGGCGTTGTCCGATCTCGTAGACCGACCACCATGCGACCTCCTTCACCTCCAGCGTATAGGGGCGCAGGATACGTTGCGCCGCAGCGATGACGTGATCGACGGTGACATTGCGGCTGGCCACGCGCTCACCCTCGCGTAGCTCGTCAAGTTCGATGTAGAGCCGGACGAGGTGGCCACCCTCGCGCGGGATGATCACCGCATTGCCCTCGCGCGCCGAATGAACGACCGACTTGAAGCGGATATCGGGAAAGTCCGTCACCGCCAGCACATCCATCACGCCCCAGGCCTGATTGGCCGAATCGCCGCGCAGCTGCCGCCCGATTGCTTCGCGCACGGCGCTGCGCGCGCCATCGCAGCCCACCACATAGCGCGCGCGCACTCTCTCCTGCGCTTCGGCATGGTCCGGGTCGCTCCGCTCGATGGTGGCGGTGACGGGATACGCGCCAGCGCCCCCCGGCTGCACCTCAAGCCCGGTAAGCCGTCGCGAATAATGCGGCACCAGGCGCGTGGGCGCGTTGCGCATGGTTTCGAGATAGAAATCATGCACCCGCGCCTGATTGAGGATCACATGCGGGAACTCGGAAAGCCCGTCCTCGGTGTCCTGTATCCGGCCAGAGCGCGCGATGTGGTCGGGCCGCTCGGCATCGGGCTTCCAGAACACCGTCTCGTTGACCCAGTAGGATTCCTTGAGCACGCGCTCGCTGAAGCCGAAAGCCTCGAACATCTCCATTGTCCGGCAAGCGATGCCATCGGCCTGACCCATCTGCAGCGGTCCATCCTTGCGCTCGACGATCCGGGTGGTGATCGAGGGAAAACCCGCGAGCTGCGCCGCAAGCGTCAGCCCCGTCGGGCCACTGCCGACGATCAGCACATCGACCTCTTCGGGAAGGACGTCGGACGACTGCGCTTCGGCCGCGGGCTCGGCGATGGCTGGATCTCCGGGGCGGACGCCATTGAGGTGAAACTGCATAGGGACCTCGTCGCTTGATGGCTGCATGCCCCGGCCCTTGCGTGCTCGCACGAAACGCTGGCGGGGTGCGGGATATGAAAACCGTATGTATACTTATTATTCGCATGTCAAGAAAATCGTAAGTATGCAAACCAATCGTGATCGGCTACGCTCGGGAGGCGTGTTACGGGTGCCGACACGGCGTCGATCCGCCCGGTGCCCCGACACCCGCTGCAAAGGACGTTCGCGCATGCAATTCCATCGCCTGCCCGGCCACAGCATCCGCCGACTGCATCAGATCTCGGTCCAGGTGTTCCAGCTGCATATGCGCGAGGCCGGGCTCGACCTCACCCCGGTGCAGTTTGCCGCGCTTGATGCGATCGCCGCCAATCCCGGTATCGACCAGGCGCGGGTTGCGGCGTTGATCGCCTATGACCGTGCGACGATCGGGGGCGTAATCGACCGACTTGTCCAGAAGGGTCTTGTCGAGCGCATCGTCAGCGCCCGCGACCGCCGCGCGCGGGAACTCTCGCTCTCCGACGCGGGCCGGTCCGTCCATGCGGCCGCGCTGCCGGTGGTGATCTCCTGCCAGGACACGATCCTCGCCCGGCTGAGCACCGAGGAGCGCGAACAGTTCCTTCGACTTGCGAGAAAGGCGGCCGGGGGTTCGGATGAGGCCGACCCCGAGGCAGCCGCGCCTGCGGAGCTTCGCGATCGGAAATGACGCGCAGGGTTCCACCAAGCGGATACCTCAGCCCCCCGGCCCCTTGATGCTCGCTCGTCACATCGCGTTGACCTTGCATGGGGGGACGGCTATGCTGCAACGCAGAAAAAGGACAATCAGGAAATGGCGGAGAAGTCACGAGGCAAGTGCATCAACCTTGCCCTGCAGGGCGGTGGGTCGCATGGCGCGCTCACCTGGGGTGTGCTCGACCGCCTGCTGGAGGATGATCGCCTCACGATCGCCGAGATCAGCGGCACCAGCGCGGGGGCGATGAATGCCGTGGTCCTGGCGGACGGTTTCGAGCGGGGCGGGCGCGACGGAGCACGCAGCGCCTTGCATGATTTCTGGAAGGCGGTCAGCGATGCCGCACGGTTTTCGCCCATCCAACGCAGCCCGTGGGATCGCGCGTTGGGGAACTACAGCCTGGATCTCTCACCCGGCTATCTTTTCATGGAAGGGGTCAGCCGGCTGTTTTCGCCCTATGAGCTCAATCCGATGGGCCTGGACCCGCTGCGCGGGATCCTTGAGCGGCAGGTCGATTTCGACAATGTGAACCAGTGCCGCGATATCGCCGTGCATGTCACCGCGACCCATGTGCGCACCGGGCGGGCGAAGATCTTCTCGCGCGGGGCGGTGACGGCGGATGCGGTCATGGCCTCGGCCTGCCTGCCGCAGATTGCCCAGGCGGTGGAGATCGACGGTGAGGATTAGCGGGATGGCGGCTACAGCGGCAATCCGGCGCTGATGCCGCTGGTCACAAGCGAGGCCAGCCCCGACATCGTGATCGTCCAGATCAATCCGGTCGTGCGCCACACAACGCCGCGCAGCGCACGCGAGATCATCAACCGGGTCAACGAGATCAGCTTCAACACCT
>PWLT01000104.1 GCA_003558415.1 Hyphomicrobiales bacterium | reverse complement strand
GGGTTATCGTAGGCGCCATCCCCGGCGTCGGCCCGCCTGTGGCCATCGCCATCCTGCTGCCCGCGACCTTCGCCTTCGACCCGATCGTGGGGCTGACCGCGCTGCTGGGGATCTATGGCTCTTCCATGTATGGCGGCGCGATCCCGGCCATCCTGATCAACACGCCGGGCACCGCGGTCAATGCGCTGACCACCTATAACGGCTATCCGATGACCCAGCGCGGCGAGGCCCATCGCGCGCTGAGCCTGGCCTATTCCGCCTCTTTCGTGGGGGGCGTCATCTCGGTGATCGCGCTGATCCTGTTCGCGCCGGTGCTGGCGCGCGTGGCGCCGATGTTCGGCTCGCGCGAGATATTCCTCGCCGCGCTTCTGGGGATCATGCTGGTTGTCGTGTCGCATCGCGGGCAGATGATGGCGGCGGCGATGCTGGCCTCCTTCGGCATATTCCTCTCGACCGTGGGGCTGGAGCCCATCCGCTACACGCGGCGCTACACCTTCGACCAGAGCTGGCTTGCCGGGGGCATCGACCTGATCGCGGTCGTGCTCGGCCTCTTCGCGGTCAGTCAGGCCTTTGTGCTGCTCATCGATCCCAACAGCCGCCCGCCTGCCGCACGGCTCACCGGTGGGCTGCTGCGCGGGCTCCTTGAACTGCGCCACCACAAGCGCGTGGCAGGCGTATCCTCGGGGCTGGGGGTGGTGATGGGGATGCTCCCCGGCGTGGGCGAGTTCACCGCGCAATTCTTCAGCTACACCTATGCGCAGAAGACCTCGGCCACGCCCGAGCAGTTCGGCAAGGGCTCGCCCGAGGGGCTCGTGGCCTCGGAGGCGTCCAACAATGCGGTGCCCGCGGCGGCGATGGTGCCGCTGCTGGCGCTGGGCATCCCCGGCGAGGCGCTCACCGCGATGATGCTCTCGGTCTTTTACGTCCACAACGTGGTGCCCGGGCCGGGGCTGTTCCAGAACCAGATGGATTTCGTCGTCGCGCTCTATCTGGCGCTTCTGGTGCTCAACGTGCTGGTGGTCATCTTTCTTCTGACCTCCACCGGGTTGCTGCTCAAGGTGATCCAGACACCGACCCGGTTTCTGGGCGCGGCGATCCTGATCCTGAGCTTCGTGGGCGCCTATTCGATGCGCAACTCGATCGCCGATGTGACGGTCACCGCCGCCTTCGGCGTCTTCGGCTTCATCCTGCGCCGGCTCGGGCTGCCCATTGTGCCGATCATTCTCGGCATGGTTCTGGGCGGCATCATGGAGAACCGGCTGCGCGCGGCAATGATGCGGGTGGACACGCCCTTCGACTTCATCGAGCGGCCCATCGCGATGATCCTCTTCGCGATGATCGTGCTGGTGATCGGGATGCAGTTGCGGACTTTGTGGAACGACTGGAAGAAAGGCAGGCAGACCTGATGCTCGACCAAGGCGAGATCGACGCGTTGCGCGCGGCCCCGGTACCGGCGCAGAAGCTGTTCATCGGCGGCAAATGGGTGGCGGGATCGCAGCCCCCCATCGATGTGATCTCGCCCATCGACGGGAAGGTCCTGACCACCATCGCCCAGGCCGGCGCCGAGGATGTCGCGCGGGCCTGCGCTGCCGCGCGCACCGCCTTCGAAGGGGGCGCCTGGTCGCGCATGGCGCCGGCCGGGCGCAAGAAGGTGCTTCATCGGCTCGCCGATCTGACCGAGCGCGAGGCGCTGGCGCTCACCGTTCTGGGCATCCGCGACAACGGCACCGAGATCGGCATGGCCCTGAAGGCCGAGGCCGGCAGCGCCGCGGGAACCTTCCGCTGGTATGCCGAGGCCATCGACAAGGTCTATGGCGAGATCGCGCCCACCGGCGGCGATGTTCTGGGGCTGGTGCATCGCGAGCCCGTGGGCGTGGCCGGGGTGATCGTGCCGTGGAACTTCCCGTTGATGATCGGGGCGTGGAAACTCGCGCCGGCGCTGGCGGCGGGCAATTCGGTCGTCCTCAAACCCGCCGAGAGCGCCTCGCTGTCGCTGCTGCGCCTGGCCGAGCTTGCGGCTGAGGCCGGGCTGCCCGAGGGGGTGCTCAACGTCGTCACCGGGCCGGGTGCAAGCGTGGGCGAGGCGCTGGCGCTCGACATGAATGTCGATGTGCTCGCCTTCACCGGCTCGGGCGGGGTTGGCCGCCGCTTGCTGGAATATTCGGCGCGCTCGAACCTCAAGCGGGTCTATCTGGAGCTGGGCGGCAAGTCGCCCAATATCGTCTTCGCCGACGCGCCCGATCTGGAAGAAGCGGCGAAAGTCTCGGCCATGGGCATCTTCCGCAATTCCGGTCAGGTTTGCGTGGCGGGCTCGCGGCTTCTGGTGGACCGCTCGATCCATGACGATTTCGTCGACCGGCTGACGAGTTATGCCGAGGCGCTGCGCGTGGGCGACCCGCTGGAGGTGACCACCGATGTGGGCGCGGTGCATTCGCTGCGCCAGCTCGAGGGCGATCTGCAATTCGTGGAGATTGCCGAGTCCGAGGGCGCGACCCGCGTCACCGGCGGGCAACGCATTCGGCAGGAAACCGGCGGCTACTACATGGCGCCGACGATCATGACCGGGGTGGCGCCCGAGCACAGGCTGGCGCGTGAGGAGGTGTTCGGCCCGGTGCTCGCGGTGACGCCGTTCGATGATGAGGACGAGGCGGTCCGGCTGGCCAACGCCACGGAGTTCGGCCTCGCAGGCGCGGTCTGGACCGGCAGCCTGAGCCGCGCGCACCGCATGGTGGCGCGGGTCAAGACCGGGGTGATGCATGTCAACACCTATGGCGGCCCCGACATCACCGTGCCGCTGGGCGGGGTGAAGCAATCGGGCAACGGCCATGACAAGAGCCTGCATGCGCTCGACAAGTTCACCGATCTCAAGACCGCCTGGATCAAGCTGTAGAGCAGGTTTCGGTGATCCCAATCCGCTCCGTTCGCAGGGACGACGGGGGCACGCCCGACCAAGGTGGGCGCGTCCCCGTCGCTGGCGCGACGGGGCCCGTGAATCGCATCACTCGCAGAACAGTCTCGAAGCCGGGGCGCACACCCTTGAGGCCCGACAAGGCAGTGACGCGCGGCTTGCCGGGAAGCGACTACTGATCGAGGAAGCTGCGCAGCCGTCGTGAGCGCGAGGGATGCTTGAGCTTGCGCAGCGCCTTGGCCTCGATCTGGCGGATCCGCTCGCGCGTGACCGAGAACTGCTGTCCCACCTCCTCGAGCGTGTGATCGGTGTTCATGCCGATGCCGAAGCGCATCCGCAGAACCCGTTCCTCGCGCGGGGTGAGGCTGGCCAGAACGCGCGTTGTCGTCTCGCGCAGATTGTCCTGAATGGCCGAGTCCAGCGGCAGCACCGCATTCTTGTCCTCGATGAAATCGCCGAGCTGGCTGTCCTCCTCGTCGCCGATGGGCGTCTCCAGCGAGATCGGCTCCTTGGCGATCTTCATCACCTTGCGGACCTTCTCAAGC
>PWLT01000270.1 GCA_003558415.1 Hyphomicrobiales bacterium | reverse complement strand
GAGCGGGAAATGCGCGACGAACTCGGGGACGCGCTGGTCAATCTGCTCACCGAGTCACTCGCGCGTTATGTCGAGCTGAACGAAAGCGGCAATCCGGCTTCGAAGCAGTTGACAGTTGGTTCGGTAGCCTTACGGTAATGCTCTCGCGAGAGGGGAAGGAGAACAGGATGGCCGACATGGAGGTCGACGTCGTCATCATCGGCGGCGGGCCCTTCGGGCTGATGATGGCCAACGAGCTCGGCCGCCGCGGGGTCAGCGCAGCGCTTTTCGATCAGAAGGATAGCACCGCCTTCAACCCCCAGGCGAACGCCACGCAGGCCCGCACGATGGAGCATTACCGGCGCCTCGGTTTCGCCGAGGAGGTCCGCAGCCTCGGTCTGCCCGAAGAATTTCCCACCGACATCGCCTATTTCACGCGCTTTGCCACGCATGAGCTGGCGCGCTTCCGGCTGCCCTCGGCAAGGGAGGCGCGCGAGCGGGTGGCGTGCATGTCCGGCTCGTGGAGCGCGGCGGAACTGCCGCACCGGGTCTCGCAGAAATATGTCGAACAGGTCCTGCACCGCCATGCCGCGGCGCTCTCGGGCATCTCGGTCAATTACGGCTGGAAGATGACCGGCTTTGCCGATCACGGCACCCATGTTACCGCCCAGGTCGAAGAGGTGGCGGGCAAGGGGTGTCAGGAAATCAGGGCCCGCTACCTCGTTGCAGGCGATGGGGCGCGCAGCGCCGTGCGCCGGCAGTTCGGGTTCCGCTGGGAGGGGGAGACCGGCGTGGTGCGCGATTTCTTCGGCGGCCGCATGTTCGCCCTCTATCTTCACGCGCCGGGTTTCTACGATGTCGTGCCTCACCCCCCGGCCTGGATGAACGTGACCTTCAATCGCGACCGGCGCGCCTTCATGTGCGCGGTGGACGGCAAGGGGGAGTTTGCCTTCCACACCCAGCTTCGCGAGGGTGAGGATGCCGACGCCATTGACGATGCGCAGGCGCTGGCCATGTTCCATGCCGCTGTCGGCCGCCCCGTCGAGGCACGGCTGCTTGCACGCGGCACCTGGACGGCGGGGCACGCGCTGGTGGCCGAGCATTTCCAGAAGGGCAATGTGTTTCTGGGCGGCGATGCGGTGCATCTGTTCACGCCTGCCGGGGGGCTTGGCTACAACACCGCCGTCGAGGATGCGGTGAACCTGGGCTGGAAGCTCGCCGCCGCGATCCGGGGCAGCGGCGGCCCGGCGCTTCTGGAGAGCTATGAGCTGGAGCGCAAGCCTGTCGCCCTTCGAAATACCGGCTATGCCCGCGGCTTCGCCGAGTCCCTCGGCCAGTTCCGGCCGAAGGACGGGCTGGAAAGCGAGGGGTCCGAAGGTGAGGCCCTGCGGAAGGAGGCCGGCGCGTATCTGGAGGCGCATGGCCGGGCCGAGTTCAACATACCCGGCATCACCTTCGGGGCGCGCTATGACGGCTCGCCCGTCATCGTGTCCCATGGCTCCGAGGTCCCGCCGGATGCGGCCAATGCCTATGTCCCCACCGCCGCGCCGGGCGGGCGGGCGCCGCATCTGTGGCTCGCGGACGGGCAGTCCCTCTTCGACCGTTTCGGATTCGACTGGACGCTGCTGCGGATCGGGGCCGACGCCCCGTCCGCGGGCGCTTTCGAGGACGCGGCCCGCGCGGCGGGCATGACGCTTGATGTCGTCGCGATCGCCTCCGATGAGCTTCGCACCCTCTACGAGGCGCCGCTCGCGCTCATCCGCCCCGACCAGGTCGTCGCATGGCGCGGCGAGCACGGCCAGGATGCAACGGCCGTCATATCCAGGGTCCTCGGCGACAGCTGATCCATGCCCCGAAGCCCTCGCGACGGCGCCGCCCGCTCGCGCAACTCGCCTGCATTGAGCACGACCCCGGATCGCCAGTCCTTGGAGCGGCAGCTCGCTTGTCGTCAGCCAAAGCAACTTCTATACAGGCGCCGGGAGGCTGGAGCGCAGCCACCCAAGAGCGGGGCTGTTCGTACCGGCCCGAACACAACCAACGGAGCTTCGGACCATTGCTTGACCAGATGACGCGCCACGGCGAGCTTTCCGCATATTATGATCTTGCGCCTTCGGTCGAACTGGCGGAAAGGATGCAGGACATCTATGCCAGAATGGAACGCGTCATCACGCCGCCCGACTGGGCCATTCATGCCCCTTATGTTGCCGCGATCAACCAGCTCAAGAAACAGCGGAACGCTGTGATCCTGGCGCATAACTACATGACGCCGCAGATCTATCACGGCATCGCGGATTTCGTCGGCGACAGCCTGCAGCTTGCCGTCAAGGCAACCGAGGTCGAGGCGGATGTCATCGTGCAATGCGGCGTGCATTTCATGGCGGAGACGTCGAAGCTCCTGAACCCGGCCAAGACGGTGCTGATCCCCGACATGGAGGCGGGGTGTTCGCTGGCGGAGAGCATTACCCCCGAGGGGATCGCCGAGATGCGGGCGAAATATCCCGGTGCGCCGGTTGTCACCTATGTGAACACCTCCGCCGCGGTGAAGGCGGCCTCGGACATATGCTGCACCTCCTCCAATGCCGCGCAGATCGTCGCGGCGATGGACAGCCCGACCGTCATCATGACCCCTGACAAGTATCTGGCGCAGAACGTCGCCCGACAGGTGCCGGGCAAGCGTATCGTGTGGTGGGAAGGCTCCTGCATCGTTCACGAGCAGTATACCGCGCAGGATCTGCGCGATTTCCGCGAATGGAACCCCGACACGCGCATCATTGCCCATCCCGAATGTCCCCCCGATGTGGTGGCCGAGGCCGATTATTCCGGCTCCACAAGCGGCATCATCGATTACGTTCACCGCGAACAGCCCCGACAGGCGATGCTTGTCACCGAATGCTCGATGGCATCGAACATCTCCGACGAATTGCCCGGTGTCGATTTCGTGGGTCCGTGCAACATGTGCCCGTACATGAAGAAGATCACGCTTGAAAAGGTGCTGTGGTCGCTGCACGCCATGCACGGCGCCGTCGAGGTCGATCGGGAGGTTGCCGCCAAGGCACGCGTCGCTGTCGAGCGGATGATCGATCTGTCGCGCAAAGCCGCGGCCTGACGGAAGCATCGGCCATGCCTCTCCACGAGGTCGCGTGCGTCATCGTTGACCGAGCAGCCAGGGGGGCGCTCGATCCTGCGCTGAGCGTGGCACCGTATCCGGCAATCATGTCCGGCCTCGGCGCCCAACAGGATAGTGGACAATGACCGCCTCGGCCCCGCTTCCCGATCTGATCCTTGAGCCGCTTGTGCGTGCGGCATTGACCGAGGATCTCGGCACCTATGGTGACATCACCACACGCACCGTGATTCCGGCGGGCACACGATCCGCGGCAGCGCTGCGTGCGCGGGAGGCTGGCATAGTCTCGGGGATGCAGATCGCGCGTCTCGCCTTCCACCTAGTCGATCCGGCATTGTCGCTGCATGTGCTGG
>PWLT01000394.1 GCA_003558415.1 Hyphomicrobiales bacterium | reverse complement strand
CGGCCTCGAGAAAGGACCGCCCCTGCCCGCCCAGCTCGCGCGGGATGGTCATGCCCATGAATCCCGCCTGGGTGAGCGCGCGGACATTGTCCCAGGGGTATTCCTCGCTCGCGTCGATCTGCGCCGCGCGCGGTGCGATCGCCTCAATTGCGACGGATCGTGCCCGCGCACGCAACGCTTCTTCCTCGGCGTTCAATGAGTCCTGCACCGTATCCCCCCTGATCCTCATGGGCCGCATCATCGCGCGCGCAGCATCGCCCTTTCGACGCGCGAGTGCAATCGGCCAGGGATCACTGGCGCTCGCCGTGGCGGGAGCGTGCGCGCTTGCTGATCATCGGGAACTGGCAGGGGTAGAGGGACTCGAACCCCCGACACTCGGTTTTGGAGACCGATGCTCTACCAACTGAGCTATACCCCTGTACCGATCGGGCAGGTACGTCACCGCGCGCCTGAAATCAAGAGTGTACTTGCCGATCCGCTGGCGGCGCGCGAGGCGTGCGTGCCATGGCACGGCCATGCGCGACTCCCACGATCCGCCTGAAGCCGTGTTCGCCGACGCCCCCTGGACCGCCCTGCCCGATGCGGCACTGGGGCGCGCGGGCGAGGTGCCCTCCATGCTCACCTCGCGCGAGCGGCGGCTCTATGTCTGGCTCGCGACGCACTGGGCGCGCGGCGCGGGGGCAGTGGTCGATCTGGGGTGTTTCGTCGGCGGCTCCACCGCCTGTCTGGCGCAGGGGCTGGCGCTGGCCGGACGGGATGGCCCGGTGCACGCCTATGACCGCTTCAGCGCCAACGAGTCGGCCAAGGAGAAGTTTCTCTATGCCAGCGGCGTGCCGCCTTTCGAGGGCAGCGACACATTGGCGCTCGCGCAGCGGCTCCTCGCCCCGTGGGAAGGGCGGGTCGCGCTCCATCGCGGCGACATTCTTGACCAGCACTGGACGGGCGAGCCCATCGAGCTGCTGGTGGTGGACATTGCGAAATCGACAGCCATCACCGATCATGTCGCCGCGCAATTTTTCGGCGCCCTGATCCCGGGCCGATCGGTCCTGGTGCATCAGGATTACCTGCACAACGTTCAGCCCTGGCTGCCGGTGCAGATGGAGCTTCTGAAGGATCACTTCACCCCGCTCGCGCATCTCGCCCCCCACAGCATGTGTTTTCTGTGCACCCGCGCGCCGGACGCCGAGGCGCTCAAGCGGGCCCGCACCGATACGCGCGATGCGGGCGCGATGCTGGAGCTTCTCGATGCCGCACGACGGCGCCACGCCCTGCCTGCGGCCGACAGGGCGATCGGGAAAATGATGGAGAATCTGCGCGCCCATCCCGGCCTGCGCGACGCCGGCGCGCTGCGCCGCCGGCTCCGCCGCTCGGCCAGTTCGTGAGCCCCCCGCGCCGCCTCAGCCGCGCGGTTCGCGGATCGTATCGCCGCGCTGAAGCTTCGGGGTCAGCTCGATGCGTTCGCCGCCCACAAGGCCGGAACTGCTTTTGCCCGCGATGATCTCGGCGGCGCGGCGCCCGATCTCGTGGCGGCAGGAATCCATCGTGGCCAGCCGCACGGGGAGCCCCTCCAGCAGTTCGATATCGTTGAACCCGGCAAGCCCCATCCTCTCGGGCACCTCGATCCCCGCATCGAGACAGTAGAGCAGCCCCCCCGCTCCGATCATATCGTTGGAATAATATAGAAAATCGAGTTCGGCGGTGCGCGCCAGAATGGTCTCGGTCATCTCGCGCCCCTTCCTCAGCGCCGAGCCGCCGGAATAGAACTCGGTATCGGCAAGCTCCATCCCCGCCTCGCCAAGGGCCTCGCGGAAGCCCTCAAGCCGTTTGCGCGCACGATGATCCTCGGGCATCTTCGTGCCCAGAAATCCGATCCTCCGGTAGCCCGCCGAGATGATCGCCAGCGCCATCTCGCGCCCGGCGCGGCGATGCGAGATCCCCACCACGGAATCGATCGCCTCGCCATCCACATCCATGATCTCGACGATCGGAATCCCCGCCGCGCGCAGCATGGATACGCAGGCCTCGCTGTGTTCCAGCCCCGCCAGGATCACCCCCGAGGGCCGCCATGAGAGCATCTCGTAGAGCACCGCCTCCTCGCGGGCGGGGGAATAGTTCGTCACCCCCACCACCGGCTGAAGCCCGGTGCCCTCCAGCGCGCCGGAGATGCCTGCGAGCACCTCGGGAAAGACCATGTTCGACAGCGAGGGGATGATCACCGCGACGAGATTGACGCGCTGCGAGGCCAGACCGCCGGCGATCTTGTTGGGCACATAGCCCAGCGCCCGCGCCGCGGCCAGAACGCGCTCGCGCGTGGCCGGCGAGACATCGCCGCGGTTGCGCAGCACGCGGCTGACGGTCATCTCGCTCACGCCCGAGGCTTCGGACACATCGCGCAATGTCAGGCCGCGCCGGGATTCGGGAGGGGTGTCTGTGCTCACCTGGCGGGTTCCGCTATCGCTTCTCCTCAAGTGTTAGCGCCAAATTCGGGCAAAGTCCAAGGGCCGGCGAGCAACCGGGCGGCGGCTTTGGCGCGCGATCGCGCGCGCAAGCATGGCACCGGGGTCGCGCCGGACTCTGCCTGCAGAGGATTCATCCTCTCGCCTATTGCCTTTGGCTTCACTTCGGCCTCGTTTACACGGGAGATGTCGGGGCGATTTGCCCTTCGCCCCGATCGCGGGTACGGACCGGTCCTGGCGGGGCCGGAGCCCGAACGGCCCGACCCGAACCGAAGGAGAGGAAAGGCAATGACTGGCAAGGGGCTTCGGCTTGGCGTGAACATCGATCATGTCGCAACCATCCGCAACGCGCGCGGGGGCGCGAACCCCGATCCGGTGCGCGCCGCGCTGCTGGCCGAGCGCGCCGGTGCGGACGGGATAACCGCGCATCTGCGCGAGGATCGCCGCCATATCCGCGACGACGATATCGCCCGGCTGATGGAGTCGATGACGCTGCCGCTGAACTTCGAGATGGCCGCCACCGAGGAGATGCAGGCCATCGCCCTGCGCCACCGTCCGCATGCCGTGTGCATTGTGCCCGAGCGGCGCGAGGAACGCACCACCGAGGGCGGGCTGGAGGTGGCCGGCGATGCGGCGCGTCTGGGCGAATTCATCGCGCCGCTGCGCGAGGCGGGGTGCCGCGTGTCGCTGTTCATCGCGCCCGAGCCCGCGCAGGTGGAAGCCGCCGCGCAGTTGGGCGCCGCGGTGGTCGAGCTGCACACCGGCGCCTATGCCGATCTCCACGCCGAGGGGCGCAAGGCCGAAGCCGACGCCGAACTGGCAAGGCTGCGCGCCATGGCGACGCGCGCGCATGATCTGGGGCTGGAGGTCCATGCCGGGAACGGGCTGAGCTATGACAATGTCGCCGCCATCGCCGCCCTGCCCGAGGTGGTGGAGCTCAATATCGGGCATTTCCTCGTCGGCGAGGCGGTGTTTCGCGGTCTTGCCGACGCAATCGCCGAGATGCGCCGGCG
>PWLT01000352.1 GCA_003558415.1 Hyphomicrobiales bacterium | reverse complement strand
TTGACCAGCGTCGATTTCCCGGCGCCGTTCTCGCCCAGCAGCGCATGGACCTCGCCGGGGCGGATCGCGAAGGAGATATCGTCATTGGCGACGACGCCGGGATAGGCCTTGGTGATGCCCGCCACCTCGAGAAGCGCCTCGCCGGCTCCGTTCATCCCGTTTGCCCTTTCGTCGCCGTGCGCGTCCTCTCTTGCCGGAGTAGCCCGGCGATGGTCCCCACGGCAATCGCTTGCGGGTGTTTTCCCAGCTCCGGCGTGCCGATCGGGCAGGTGATGCGCGAAATGCTGGCATCCGCATGACCCAGAGACCGCAGCCGGGCGCGAAAGCGCGCCCATTTGCTGCGCGAGCCGATCAGACCGGCATAAGCGAAGCCATGTTCCAGCAGCGCATGGCACAGTTCCAGATCGAGCGCATGCGAATGCGTCATGATCAGATGCTCGCCCTCGCGCGGCGCATGGCGGACCAGTGCGGCCGGGTTCTCGGCCCAGAGCGGTGTCGCCGGGTCGGGTATCTCCGCAGGGAAGCGCGCGCGCGCGAAATCGAGCCAGGTGATATCGAAATCCGGCAGCGGCGCGGCCATGGCGACCAGCGCGCGCCCGACATGCCCCGCGCCCCAGACCCAGAGCGGGCGGGTGGGTGCGACCACCGGCTCCACCAGCCAGCCCTGCACCAGCCGGGCCGCCGGGGGTTCGGCTCCGCTGCGCGCCCGCGCGCGCATCCGTTGCACGGCAAGCGGCACCTCGCGCGGCGCGCGCGGCTCGACCGGACGCGTCAGCAGCGCCTCGGCGCCGGGGGCAAGCTCCTCCAGCCGGGCGGCGTCGAAACGCTCGAAGACCAGCGTGACCGCACCGCCGCAGCACTGGCCCAGCGCGGGGCCGAGCGCAGCACGCTCTGTTTGGGCCTCTCCCCCCGCATCCAGAAGCCCGCGGGCGCGTTCCGCGGCCTGCCACTCGAGCGCGCCGCCGCCGATCGTGCCGGACTGCCCCGAGGGCCAGACCAGCATCGCCGCGCCGGGCTCGCGCGGGCTCGACCCTTCATGCGCGGCGATCACCACCCGAACGAGTGGACCATGCGCGGACACCGCCGCGCGCAGGGCACCCGGATCGAGGCTCATGCCACCCCCCGCTGGCGGTCGACCGCCGCAAGGATGCGCTCGGGCGTCGCGGGCGCGTCGAGCGCGGGGTAGAGCGTGCCATCGCCGCAGGCGGCCACCGCATCCGAGAGCGCCATGAACACCGAAATGCCCAGCATCAGCGGCGGCTCGCCCACCGCCTTGGAGCGATGGATGGTCTCCTCGCGGTTGGCGGCGTCGAACAGGGCGATATTGAAGACGCGCGGCCGGTCCGAACAGGCGGGGATCTTGTAGGTCGAGGGCGCATGCGTGCGCAGCCGCCCCGCATCGTCCCAAACCAGTTCCTCGCTGGTCAGCCAGCCCGCGCCCTGGACGAATCCGCCCTCGATCTGGCCGATATCGATGGCGGGGTTCAGGCTCGCCCCTGCGTCATGCACGATGTCGGCGCGCATGATGCGGTTCTCGCCGCTCAGCGTGTCGATCGCAACCTCGCTCACTGCCGCGCCATAGGCGAAATAATGGAAGGGCCGCCCCCGCCCGGCCTTGCGGTCCCATTCCAGATCGGGCGTGCGGTAATAGCCGGTCGCAGACAGGCTGATGCGGCTGCGATAGGCCCAGCCGGCGACCTCCTCAAAGCTGTAACGCGCCCCGCCCGCGCGGACCTCGCCCTGAGCGAACACGACATCCTGCGCGCGGCACTGATGCGCCTGCGCGACCAGCTCTGCCAAGCGCGCCCGGATCGTCTCGCAGGCCGCGCGCACCGCCATGCCGTTGAGGTCCGATCCGCTCGATGCCGCGGTGGCCGATGTGTTGGGCACCTTGCCGGTATCGGTGGCGGTGATCTTCACCTGCTCGATCTCCACACCGAAGGCGCTTGCCGCGACCTGCGCAACCTTGCGAAACAACCCCTGACCCATCTCGGTGCCGCCGTGATTGAGATGGATGGAGCCGTCCTGATAGACATGCACCAACGCACCCGCCTGGTTGAGATGGGTGAGCGTGAAGGAGATGCCGAACTTCACCGGCGTCAGCGCAATACCACGCTTGATTATCGGATTATTGCTATTCCATGCGCTGATTTCGCCCCGCCGCTCGTCGTATCGGCTGGATTTGTGCAACTCCGCAATCATCTCATCGAGGATGAAATCGTCCACCTCCATCCCGTAAGGGGTCAATTTGCGCGCCGCGGTTATCTTCTTCGCGGAAATATCCTCGGGGGGGCGCGCCGCCGGCGCGCGGGGGGCAGACAGCCCCCCTCCATCGCCGGGCGCGTAGAAATTCGCCCGCCGCAATTCGAGCGGATCGCGCCCGAGCTGGTGGGCGATGTGATCTATCACCCGCTCGATGCCCACCATCCCCTGCGGGCCGCCGAAGCCGCGAAAAGCGGTGGCGCTTTGCGTATTGGTGCGCAGCCGGTGGCTCTCGATCCGGCAGGCGGGCAGGTAATAGGCATTGTCGGCATGCAGCATCGCGCGGTCGCATACCGGCAGCGAGAGATCCTGCGCCCAGCCGCAGCGCGCATACTGGATGAAATCGACCGCGGCGATGCGGCCGGCATCGTCGAAACCGGCGCGGTAGTGGATGCGGAAATCGTGCCGCTTGCCGGTGATGGTGAAATCATCGTCGCGGTCATAGCGCATCCGGCAGGGCCGCCCGGTGGCGCGCGCGGCCACCGCGCAGGCGATGGCCAGATGATTGCCCTGGCTTTCCTTTCCGCCAAACCCCCCGCCCATGCGCCGCACCTCGACGCGCACCGCGTGCATCGGCACCCCCAGCGCATCCGCGACCTTGTGCTGAATCTCCGTGGGGTGCTGCGAGGAGGCATGCACGACCATGTCGCCACCCTCCTGTGGCAGCGCGAGCGCAGCGTGCCCTTCGAGGTAGAAATGCTCCTGCCCGCCGATCTCGATGCTGTCCTCGATTACATGCGCGCAAGCGGACAGCGCCGCCTCCACGTCGCCGCGCTGCCAGATCAGAGGTCCCTCCTCAAACCGCGAATCGGCCGCCAGCGCATCGTCGATGGTCAGCACCGCCGGGCGCTCGGTGATGGTCACGCGCCCCAGCCTCGCCGCCCGGCGTGCGGCGAGGTGGCTCTCGGCCGCGACCAGAAACAGCGGCTGGCCGAGATAATGCACCACCCTCTCGGCCAGCAGCGGCTCGTCATGCGCCGAGGGGCTGGCATCATTGGCATGCGGCATGTCGGCGGCGGTGAGCACCGCGACCACGCCCGGCGCCGTGCGCACCGCGTCGAGATCCATCTTCGTGACCTCGCCATGCGCGCACTCGGCAAGCCCGAAGGCCAGATGCAGCGTGTTCGCAGGCGCGGGAATGTCGTCGACATAGCGCGCCGCGCCGGTGACATGCAGCGCGGCCGCGTCATGGGGCAGGGGCTTGTGGACGCTCAT
>PWLT01000037.1 GCA_003558415.1 Hyphomicrobiales bacterium | reverse complement strand
TTCCATCAGGATGATACCGTCTTCATCGCCCATGCCGCCGAGAACTGCGAGAGCCGACAGGTCTTCAAGAAGGTTCTGCGCGCCGGGGCGGTCGGTGTCTTCCAGGGCAAGATCCTCGTGCATCCCTCCGCCCAGCGTACCGATGGCTACCAGATCAGCCAGTCGCTGCTGCTCGACGAGAAGGCGCAGTTCCTCGCCAAGCCCGAGCTCGAGATCTATGCCGATGACGTGAAATGCAGCCACGGCTCCACTTCCGGTGCGCTCGACCAGGACATGCTGTTCTACTTGCGCGCGCGCGGGGTGCCCGAGGAAGAGGCGCAGGCGCTGCTGGTGCTGGCATTCATCGCCGAGGCGATCGAGGAGATCGAGGACGACACCCTGGCAGCGGACATCCGCACGCGGCTGGAAGGCTGGCTGGCCCGGCACCGGCGCTGATGTCGCTGATCGGCGATATTCTGCGCAGTTATCGTGCGCCGCGCGCGGTGATGCGCAAGCATCTGGCGCGAGGCAGGCGCGAGGACCGGGCGCTGGTCTGGCTGCTCAGCGCGTGCCTTCTGATTTTCGTGGCGCAATGGCCGCGGCTGGCGCGGCAGGCGCATCTCGACGATGAGATACCGTTTGCCGGGATGATGGCCGGGGCGCTTTTCGGCTGGTTGTTTCTGGCGCCGCTGATCTTCTACGCGCTGGCGGGGCTGGTGCATCTGGGTCGGCGGATGGCCGGGCAGCGCGCAGGTGATGGATATGCGGCGCGGCTGGTCATCTTCTGGTCGCTGCTCGCGGTCACACCGCTTTGGATGCTGCATGGCCTGCTGACGGGCGTTCTGGGACCGGGCGTCGTGACAATGGTTGCCGGTCTCGGGGTGCTGGCGGTTTTTGTCGCATTTGTTGCCACAGGTTTGCGCGAGGCCGTGCTTGAGCCCCCCGCGGCAAGTGCCTAGAAGGGTCGGCATGGATACCTCGCCCTCCGCCGTCATTTCGCTCGCCCGCGAAACGCTTGCCGACCCGCGTGCAACGGCGCGCCGGATCATGTCCGTCGACCTGCCGATCGCGGTGCGCTGGCAGGCGCTGGCGCTCGTGGTCATTCTCAGTGTGCTGATCGGGCAGGTCGCGGCCTGGCTGATGCTGGGCGAGGCCGCCGTAACGGGGATGATGGCCGGGCCCATTCAATCGGGAATGGTGCAGGGCGGGGCGCTGGTCATGATGGTCTTCGCCGCGCACCGCGTCGGGAGCATGATGGGCGGAAGCGGCAGCTTCGAGGATGCGCTCATACTGATCACCTGGCTTCAGGCGATCATGATCCTCGTGCAGCTGGTGCAGGTGGTGGCGCTGGTCGTGCTGCCGCCGCTGGCGGGAATATTCAGCATCATGGGCGTGGTTCTGTTCCTGTGGCTACTGACGAATTTCGTCGCCGAGCTACATGGATTCGAGTCGCTGGGCCGGGTGTTCGGCATGATCATCGTCACGGCCATCGGGTTGGCCTTCATCGCGGCGACCGTGCTTTCGATTCTGGGCGTGGCGCCGCCTGAAGTGGGGTGATCCATGTATGATATCGACGCTGTCCGCCGCGACTTTCCGATCCTCGCGCGCGAGGTGAACGGCAAGCCGCTGGTTTATCTCGACAACGGCGCCTCCGCGCAAAAGCCCCAGGCGGTGATCGACGCGGTGACCCGCGCCTATGCCCGGGAATATTCGAACGTCCATCGCGGGCTGCACTACCTGTCGAATCTGGCCACCGACAAATACGAGGCGGTGCGCGGCATCGTCGCGCGCTTCCTCGGCGCCTCGAGCGAGGAGGAGATCGTCTTCACCTCCGGCACCACGGAGGGGATCAACCTCGTCGCCTATGGCTGGGCCATGCCGCGTTTCGAGCCCGGCGACGAGATCGTGCTTTCGATCATGGAGCATCACGCAAATATCGTGCCCTGGCATTTCCTGCGCGAGCGCCAGGGCGTGGTGCTCAAATGGGTGGATGTGGATGCGCGCGGCGATCTCGACCCGCAGGCGGTGATCGATGCGATCACCCCGCGCACCAAGCTGGTGGCCGTCACTCATATGTCCAACGTTCTGGGCACCGTGGTCGATGTGAAGGCGATCTGCGAAGGCGCGCGCGCCCGCGGCGTTCCGGTTCTGGTGGATGGCTCTCAGGCGGCGGTGCATCTGCCGGTGAATGTCAATGATATCGGCTGCGATTTCTACGCCATCACCGGCCACAAGCTTTACGGCCCCTCCGCCTCGGGCGCGATCTGGATCGCGCGCGAGCGGCTGGGCGAGATGCGCCCCTTCATGGGCGGCGGCGACATGATCCGCGAGGTCACCCGCGACCACGTCACCTATAACGAGCCGCCGATGAAATTCGAGGCCGGCACCCCCGGTATCGTCCAGCAGATCGGGCTGGGCGTGGCGCTGGAATACCTGATGGATCTGGGCATGGAGAGCATCGCCGCGCATGAGGCCGATCTGCGCGATTACGCGCGCGCGCGGCTCGACGGGCTCAACTGGCTCAACGTGCAGGGCCGCTCGGCCGGCAAGGGGGCGATCTTCTCCTTCACGCTGGAGGGTGCGGGGCATCCGCATGACATCTCCACCGTGCTCGACAAGAAGGGCGTGGCGGTGCGTGCGGGCCATCACTGCGCCCAGCCGCTGATGGAGCATCTGGGCGTCACCGCGACCTGCCGCGCCTCCTTCGGGCTTTACAACACGCGCGCCGAGGTGGACACGCTGGTCGAGGCGCTGGAGCTGTGCCACGATCTCTTTTCCTGACACGTACGTGGCAACGCCCGGGCAGTTCGCCATTGCGATTGCGGGGGTCATGTCCTATACGCGGGCCGGTCCGGTCGTGTAGCTCATCTGGATAGAGCGCTGGCCTCCGAAGCCAGAGGTAGCAGGTTCGAGTCCTGCCACGACCGCCACACAAAAATTACACGATTGATTTTGCTAGGAAAAATAGCCCCGTTTTACAGTTGGTCTGCGGTGTTTTCAGAGTTCTGGTCCTGTTCCGTTCCGGCCACGGCGGCGCGGCGGTTGCGCTGGCGGGTGTAGCGGACGATTTCTCTCAGCGTCGTGGGGCCGGTCCAGGAGCCGATCTGCAGCTCGGTCGCGCCGCCTTCGGCGAGCTGGATCGCGCGCGACTTGCGAAGCCCGTGCGCGGACCGTTCCACCTTCGCGACCCGCGCGGACTCGCGGATCATGTTCCCGGGCCTCTTGTGGTTGCGCGTCCCCTGCGGTGCGGCGAGGTAGGTCAGGTGCCCGCTGGGACGGGCGGCGATCGCCGCGTGCAGAAACTCGCGATCGCCCGCGACTGCGAACGCGGGCACCGGGCAGGTCTAGGGCACGTAGGCCATGCCGCCCGTCTTGCTCTGTCGATAAGCGAGGATCCCGTCGCGTCCGATCATGCCCGGGCCGAGGAAGAGATCGAGGCTTTCGCGGAGGTTCTGCTTCCCGTCACCGACCGCCTGATCGATGAAATGGGGGCCGAGGACGTG
>PWLT01000193.1 GCA_003558415.1 Hyphomicrobiales bacterium | reverse complement strand
GTGATCCTGCCCAACAGCCAGATCTCGCGCCAGCGGATCGTGAACTACAGCGCCCCGCGTTCGGAGTTCAGGGTGCAGATGGAGATCGTGCTCGACCATGCCATCGCGGCGGCCGAGGGTGCCGAAATCCTGCGCGCGGCCCTCGCGAAAGCAACGCTGATCAAGCAAAGCCCCGCGCCCGATATACGCATACAGGCGATCGAAGCTGATGGTGTGCGCTATGCCATGCGCTACTGGATTGAGCGGTTCGATCACGAAATCGACGCCCGCGATGCGATCTGGCGCGAGGTCGATACGGCACTGCGTCGGGCAGGTGCATCGGCGCCGGTGCGACGTGTCCGAATTCTTGACGACCGCGCGACCGGGCCTTTGCACGAGGCGCCCAAGGTGCGCCTTGCCGGTGCCGAGTCAGACCCTTCTGGGCACCAACGCAAGGCAAGCTGCCAAGCCGTAGGTGCCGTGCCCTGATGGAGGCAGACCAACAGCTCACTGTGACCACCGCTACCAGGTCGGTCGCTTACCCACCGAAGCAGGAGGTTGATGATGCCCCAAAACCATGTCCTCGACCGGAAACGGAGCCGATAGGGCAAGCGCCGGTCATGCGCCGTTTCCGGGAATCCCATGAACCAGTTGGAACCGGAAATAGGAGGGTGCCATGGGCATTCGGTCACAACGCAAAGTCAACGGCAAGCGAGATCCGACCTGTCGGATCGAAATCATCGCCATCTTCCTGCTGTTGCTCGCAACGCTCGTGCTTGCCTTTCCTCTGGGTTGAGCATGGCGCTTGCAAAATGTCCATACCAACCGGCGCCGCCATGGCGGCGCCGGAAATCGCCGGCGGGAGAAAACAGATAGGCAGCTGCGATTGCCACGCCTGTCGGTGACGGTCCTATTGCTACCGTGGGGGTTTCCGCGACAGCGGCGTTGACGTCGGGCACGGCGACAAAGTACCGAAGGAATTCTCCCCAGTCCCGCCGGACACGCCTTGCATCACTTAGCGGAGCATGTCGCGTGGTTTCTCGATACATTGATCAGTGAGAACTGGGACCGGCTGAGCCATCACAGCGGCAGCGGCGAGACCCCGAAGAGATACGGGTGCATCGCGATCAGCCCCCAGTAGAGCCCGACCCCGGCGGCCAGCCGCAGCGCCGCGCCGAGGGGCCGCGCCGGGCGCGGCAGGAGCGGTCCCGCGCGGCGCGCCGCGTCGAGCCGCGCCCATTGATCCCCCATCTCCCGGCGCTTGCGCCGGTCGATCAGCCGCCCCCAGAGCAGCGCGAAGCCGCCGAACAGCCCGAACAGCAGCACATGCGCGAGGTTGCCGTTGGGGACCAGATGCGCAAACGCCCACAGTGCCAGCGCCACCAGCATCGGATGGCGCATCCAGCGCGTGATGCCGGGGCGCGCCGGGTCGAAATCCTGTGCCCGTGCCCCGCCGAATGAGAACGGGTTGGGCCGCGCGATGGCCAGGGCGAGGATCAGGCAGGCCGGCAGCATCGCGATCAGCGGAACATAGGCCTGCCAGGGCGCAACGACCCAGAGCTGCACATAAGGCGCCCGCCCCGCAGCCGCGATCAGCCAGACCAGCACCGCCAGCGACAGCGCCGAATAGGCCAGCGTGAAGCCGCGCGCGCCCAGAATTGCCTCGAGCCGCGGCCGAAGCGGCGGGCGCACCGGAGCCGCATGGCTGAGAAAGAACACCGCCAGTGCCGCGGTGAACTCCGCCCAGCCCATCACTCAGCCCCGCGCCCGCAGCAGGAGCCGGCCATAGAGGATTGCGAAGCCGACCATCGCGCCGATCCAGGCCAGCCCCGAGACGCTTTGCAGAATCGCGGCCTCGCCGGGCAGCATCCCGGTCAGTAGCCGTGCGAGCGCGGCCAGGATCGCGAGCAGATAGATCGCCACGGTCCCGGTCCCCGCCGTGAGCGGCCGGCCGGTATGGCCCAGCGTCGCCCGCGTCATGACCGCCAGCGTCATCACCCCGATGCCGCCGATCATCCACAGGTGCTGTGCCGATGAGGGCATTATCAGGTCGGGCCGCAGGATCGCCGCCCCCAGCGCCAGCGCGCCCAGCGGCACGAAGCCATACCCGACATGGAGGATCCACAAGAGCGGCTCGGCCAGACTGCGATGCCCGCACCAGCGCGCCAGCCGCACCAGATGCAGCGCCCCCGCCAGCAGGAGCGCGACAGCCGCCGGCAGGCCCTGCGGGGCGATGAGCCAGGCGAAGAGCGCCACCAGCAGCGCCGCGAGCGCGAGCGTGTCGAACCCCTGCATGGGCGGCACCGGGAGCCGCCCGCCCCCGCGCTTGACCAGCCAGTTGCGCGTAAACGAGGGCACGATCCGCCCGCCGATCACCGCGATCATCATGATCCCGGCCGCGAGCCCGAGCCGCGCCCCGATCCCCTGCGCGGCGTGGACGCCGGTTGCCGCCTCCCAGTGAAACAGTGCGTTGCCCGCGAGCAGCGCGCCGAGCATCCCCAGCACGATCAGGTTGCGCCAGTTGCGCCCGGCGATGATCTCGCGCGCGATCATCGCCGTGAAGACGATCCCGAAGGCGAGATCGAGCGCCGCCACCAGCCCCGCCGGCAACCCCGCCGAAACCGCGACCGCTACCCGCCCGACCAGCCACAGCGCCGCCAGCGCCGCCAGCGGCCAGCCCACGATCGGCAGCCGTCCGGTCCAGTTCGGCACCGCCGTCATCAGAAAGCCCGCCACGACCGCCGAGAGGTAACCGAAGATCAGCTCATGCGCATGCCAGGACACCGGATCGAAGGCCGTGGGCAGCAGGAGCGCGCCGGTCAGCATCGGCATCCAGAGCGCCATCGCCAGCCCCGCCCAGAGCGCCGCCCCCAGAAAGAACGGTCGGAAGCCATAGGTCAGGATCGCGGGGCCGCGCCAGGCGCGCATCTGCTCGGCGGTGCTGCTCATCTTGCCTCGCTGTCAAAGGCGACTCCCGCCTCCGTCACGATGACGTCGAGGGGGATGTCATGGGGTTGCGGATAGATGGTCGAAAGCCGGGCGGTGCGAAACCCGATGCCTATGGTGAAGGGGCGTGGCGTAAGGGTGGCGAGCGTCCGGTCGAAATAGCCGCCGCCATAGCCGAGCCGATAGCCGGACCCATCCCAGCCAAGGCAGGGTGCCAGCACGATCCGCGGCGTCAGGGGCTGTGCGTCAGGTGGCGGGACGGGGATATTCCAGTCCCCGCGCATCATTGGCGTGTCCGGGGTCCACAAGCGAAAGGCAAGCGGTGCAGCCTTCACCTCGACGACCGGCAGGGCCACGGTCATGCCTGCCTCGTGCAGTTCGGCCATCAGCGGCCGCAGATCCGGCTCGCCCTTGATTGGCCAATAGCCCGACAGGATGTGTCCCGCCGGATTGTCGAAGCGCTCGGCGAGCAGGTCGCGCAGATGCCGCCCGATCGCATTGCTCGCCGCATGCCGGTCCGCCACGCGCATCGCATCACGCTCGCCGCGCAGGCGGACGCGTT
>PWLT01000468.1 GCA_003558415.1 Hyphomicrobiales bacterium | reverse complement strand
GTGGCCTTCACCAACGGCTTTCACGGCATGACCATGGGCGCGCTCGCCGCGACCGGGAATGCAGGCAAGCGCGCCGGCGGCGGCATGGCGCTGCACGGCGTGGTGCGCATGCCCTTCGAGGGTGCCTTCGGCGCTGAGGTGGACACGCTCGCCCAGATCGAGGCGATGCTCGACAATCCCTCCAGCGGCATCGACGCGCCTGCGGCCTTCCTTGTGGAGCCGGTGCAGGGCGAAGGCGGGCTCAACGCCGCCTCGGCCGACTGGCTGCGCGGCATCGCCCGCATTGCGAAGAAACACGGCGCCCTGCTGATCCTGGACGACATTCAGGCGGGCATCGGACGCACCGGCACCTTCTTCAGCTTCGAGGAGATGGGGATCGAGCCCGACCTGATCCCGATGGCCAAGTCGCTCTCGGGCATGGGGCTGCCTTTCGCGGCGCTGCTGGTCAAGCCCGAGCATGACATCTGGAAACCGGCCGAGCACAACGGCACCTTCCGCGGCAACACCCATGCCTTCGTCACCGCCCGCATCGCGCTGGAGAAATTCTGGGCCGATGACAGTTTCCAGAAGGACGTGCAGCGCCGCGGGGAGATCCTCGGCCGCCGACTGCGCGAGATCGCCAAGGCGCTGGGTTTGGGTGCCGACAGCCTCAAGGGCCGCGGCATGATGCAGGGCATCGACGTTGGTGGTGGCAAACTGGCCGACGAGATCTGCGCCGAAGCCTTCCGCAACGGGCTGATCATCGAGACATCGGGTGCCCATGACGAGGTGGTCAAGGTGCTCGCCCCGCTGACCACCCCGGATGCGGTGCTGGAGGAGGGGCTGGACATTCTGGCGGCGGCAGCCACCAAATGCGCCCCGGAACGGAAACACGCAGCGGAGTGAAACCAGATGATCGTACGCGACTACAACGAGCTCAAGGACGGCCCGCGCGCCGTGTCGGATGCGCAGTGGACATCCGTGAGGATGCTGCTGGCCGATGACGGCATGGGGTTTTCCTTCCACATCACCACGCTTTACGCAGGCTCGGAGCATACCTTCCACTACAAGAACCACTTCGAGAGCGTCTATTGCATCTCCGGAAAGGGTTCGATCACCGATCTGGCCAAGGGCGAGACGCATCAGATCACGCCGGGCGTGATGTATGCGCTCGATCAGCACGACAAGCACACCGTGCGCGCCGAGGAGGATCTGGTGCTCGCCTGCTGCTTCAACCCGCCCGTGACCGGTACCGAGGTGCATCAGGCCGATGGCTCCTACGCCCTGCCCGAGAAATCCTGACGAGAGGTCACCATGACCCAGCAAGAGTCTGTGCCGCATACGGTCGAGAAGATCGGCGGCACCTCGATGAGCCGTGCGCATGAGCTGCGCGATTCCATCTTCATCGGCGATCGCGAGAATGGCGCCATATATGGCCGCATCTTCGTGGTCTCGGCCTTCGGCGGCATCACCGACATGCTGCTCGAGCACAAGAAATCCGGCACGCCGGGCGTCTATGCGCTCTTCAACAATGCCGACAACGATCAGGGCTGGTCGGATGCGCTCAACAAGGTCGCCGATGCGATGTGCGAGCGCCACGCCGAGATCCTCGACGACAATGGCGACCGCGATGCCGCCGACCAGTTCGTGCGCGAGCGCATTGCCGGGGCGCGGTCCTGCCTGATCGATCTGCAGCGGCTGTGTTCCTACGGCCATTTCCGGCTTGATCAGCACATGATGACCATCCGCGAGCTGCTCTCGGGGCTGGGCGAGGCGCATTCGGCCTATGCCACCGTGCTGATGCTCCAGCGCGCGGGGGTCAACGCGCGCTTCGTCGATCTGAGCGGCTGGCGCGACGAGGAGACATTCAGCCTCGACGAGCGCATCCGCCGCGCCTTCGAGGGTGTCGACCTGAGCTCGGAGCTGCCCATCGTCACGGGCTACGCCCAGTGCGAAGAGGGACTCATGCGCGCCTTCGACCGCGGCTATTCCGAGGTGACGTTTTCGCGCATCGGCGTGCTCACCGGCGCGTCGGAAGCGATCATCCACAAGGAGTTTCACCTCTCCAGCGCCGACCCCAAGGTGGTGGGGCTGGACGCCGTGCAGAAGATCGGGCGCACCAATTACGACGTGGCCGACCAGCTCTCGAACATGGGGATGGAGGCGATTCACCCCAAGGCGGCCAAGCATCTGCGCCAGGCGGGCATTCCACTGCGCGTGACCAACGCCTTCGAGCCGCGCGATCCCGGCACGCTCATCGATGACGAGCCGGCCGAGGAGTCGCGCGTCGAGATCGTCACCGGGTTGGGCGTCTATGCACTGGAGCTGTTCGAGCAGGACATGGTCGGCGTGAAGGGCTATGACACGGCCGTGCTCGATGTGCTCACCCGCCACAATGTGCGCATCGTCTCCAAGACATCGAACGCCAACACCATCACGCATTATCTGGACGCGCCGCTCAAATCCGTCCGCCGGGTGGAGCGGGATCTGGAACGGCTCTACCCCTTGGCCGCGATCTCGGCGCGCAACCTCGCCGTGGTCTCGGTCATCGGCTGCAGCCTGGCCGGGCTGGGGGTCATGTCGAAGGGCCTCGCGGCGCTGGAGGCCGCCGGCATCGACCCGGTCAGCCTGCAAAAGACCACACGCGATGTAGACGTGCAGTTCATCGTGCCGCGTGATCGGATGGACGATGCGATCAGGGCCCTTCACGGGGCGCTGGTCCCCGCGGAGGAGGGCGCCCACCCTGCGCGCCCTAAACTGGCCGCTGCCTGAAGCGGCCGATCCCGCCGAGCGCCGAAGGCTACGGGCGCTGATCTCCGCGCGGGGGTCGGCGCCCCTTCCTGCGGGCGGCCCTCCAGCAGTGATCGGCCGCTCTTAAGCCCCTCTTCATTTGCGCGCGCTATAGCTGATGCCGGGTGAATGGACAGGTGGTGGAATGGACCGGCAGGACAATGCCGCGCCAGTCATCATCAGGAAGAAGAAGGTTACGAAAGGGGACGGCGGCCACCACGGGGGTGCGTGGAAAGTCGCTTACGCCGATTTCGTTACCGCCATGATGGCCTTCTTCCTGATCATGTGGCTGCTCAACGCGACGACCGAATCGCAGCGCCAGGGGCTGGCCGACTATTTCAGCCCCGCAGTTTCGGTAAGCCAGGTCTCGGGTGGCGGAGACGGCGCCTTCGGAGGCGACAATCCCCTTATCGACGGCGACATGCCGTTCAGTGGAGAGATGGCCCCACCCGGATCCGCGGCCCCCGAGACCGATGAAGCGATCACTCCCGGCGCAGGTTCGCCGCCAAAGGACGAGGTCGCGGGGCTGCTCGCCAAGCTTCGCGCCGCCTTCGCCGATCACGAGGGAGGCAGCGCGCTCGCAGAGCAGGCTTTACGCCATATCGTCACGCGGGTCGGCGACGAAGGGGTGATATCGACGAGCGCAAGATCGGCCTGTCGCTCAAGAGGGCACAGTGGACCGCCGAGCAGGATACTGAAACCGAACGCACCGACCAGCG
>PWLT01000354.1 GCA_003558415.1 Hyphomicrobiales bacterium | reverse complement strand
CAGGTGCTCTCGGGGGTGGGGGGAAAGGACCTCCCGCCGCTCATCGATGCGCTCAAGGCGCGGCTGGGCACCGGTGCGGTGCTGCTGGTGGCCGATGCGGGCGGCAAGGCCGCGGTTGCGGCTGGGGTGACCGAGGATCTGACCGACCGACTTTCGGCCGTGGATATGGTTCGCGCGGCGGCGCAGGCCCTGGGCGGCAAGGGCGGTGGCGGACGGGCGGATATGGCCCAGGCCGGCGGGCCGGACCCCTCGCGCGCCGACGCGGCAATCGAGGCTGTGGAAAAGATGATGGGAGGCTGAGAGATGGGTGCATACTGGATCGCACATGTCGAGGTGAGCGACCCCGACGAATACAAGAAATACGCGACGATCGCGTCCGAGGCGATCGCGGCGCATGGCGGCCGCTTCCTCGCCCGGGGCGGGCGCTACCGCCAGATGGAGGGGCGCGACCGCCCGCGCAACGTCGTGGCCTATTTCCCGAGCTTCGAGGACGCGGTCGCCTGTTACGAATCAGCGCGGTATCAGGAGGCGCTGAGCCATGCGCGCAACGCCTCCGAGCGCGATCTGGTGATCGTCGAGGCGAGCGAAGACTGACACTGCGCAACAAGGCTTGCCACTGGCCTTCGGTCAATTGACACACCCGGCCAAGGATGCCGCGCGGGTTTACCCGGCGGCGCGCGCCTCGCGCTTGCGTTCATGCGGGTCGAGCAGGCGCTTGCGCAGCCGGATCGCGGTCGGGGTGACCTCCACGAGTTCGTCATCGTCGATATAGGCGATGGCCTGCTCCAGTGACATGCGCACCGGGGTGGTCAGCCGTACAGCCTCGTCGGTTCCCGATGCACGGACATTGGTGAGCTTCTTGCCCTTGAGCGGATTGACCTCGAGATCGTTCTCGCGCGCGTGCTCGCCAATGATCATGCCCTCATAGACGGGCTCCTGCGCGCCGATGAACATGTGCCCGCGATCCTCGAGATTGAAGAGCGCATAAGCCACCGATGTGCCGTTCTCCATCGAGATCAGAACCCCCGCGCGACGCCCCGGAATCTGCCCTTTCCACGGCTCCCAGCCGTGGAAGACGCGGTTGAGCACGCCGGTCCCGCGCGTATCGGTCAGGAATTCGCCGTGATAGCCGATCAGCCCGCGCGAGGGCACCAGCGCGATGATGCGCGTCTTGCCCGCACCGGCCGATTTCATCTCGACCAACTCTCCCTTGCGGGGGCCGGTGAGCTTTTCGATCACCGCGCCGGTGAATTCCTCGTCGACGTCGATGGTGACTTCCTCGACCGGCTCCTGGCGCTGGCCGTCGATGTCACGGGTGAGCACGCGCGGGCGCGAGATCGACAGCTCGAAACCCTCGCGGCGCATGTTCTCGATCAGGACACCCATCTGCAGCTCGCCCCGGCCGGCCACGTCGAAGGCCTCGCCGCCCGGCGTGTCGGTGACATGGATGGCGACATTGACCTCAGCCTCGCGCATGAGCCGCTCGCGGATCACGCGGCTCTGGACCTTCTTGCCCTCGCGCCCGGCGAGCGGGCTGTCATTGATGCCGAAAGTGACCGAGATGGTCGGCGGGTCGATGGGTTGGGCGGGGATGGGCGTGTCGACCTCCGGCGCGCAGAGCGTATCGGCCACGGTGGCCTTGCCCATGCCCGCCAGCGTGACGATGTCGCCCGCCTCGGCGCGCGTGATCGGCTGCTGCGACAGACCGCGGAAGGCGAGGATCTTGGAGACGCGAAACTGCTCGATGCGCGTGCCGTCGCGCGCCAGCGCCTTGAGCGTGGCGCCGGTCTGCAGCGTCCCCGACTCGACGCGTCCGGTGAGGATACGCCCCAGATACGGGTCGGCCGACAGCGTCGTGGCGAGCATGCGGAACGGCGCGTCGCGCTGGGCGATCTGTTTCGGGGCGGGCACATGCGCCACGATCAGATCGAACAGCGCGCGCATGTCCTTGCGCGGGCCGTCGAGTTCGGTATCGGCCCAGCCGCCGAGCCCGGAGGCGTAGAGCACCGGAAAATCGAGCTGCTCATCCTCGGCGCCAAGCCCGACGAACATGTCGAACACCTCGTCGAGCGCGCGGTCGGGCTCGGATGCGGGCTTGTCGACCTTGTTGAGCACGACGATCGGGCGCAGCCCCAGCGCCAGCGCCTTGGCGGTGACGAATTTGGTCTGCGGCATCGGCCCCTCGGCCGCATCGACCAGCAGCACCACGCCGTCAACCATGCTCAGGATGCGCTCGACCTCGCCGCCGAAATCGGCATGGCCCGGCGTGTCGACGATATTGATGCGCAGATCGCCCCATTCGACGGAGGTGGCCTTGGCAAGGATGGTGATCCCGCGCTCGCGCTCGATGTCGTTGGAGTCCATGGCCCGTTCGGCCACGGCCTCATTGGCGCGGAAGGCGCCGGATTGCTTGAGAAGTTCGTCAACCAGCGTGGTCTTGCCGTGGTCGACATGCGCGATGATCGCGATATTGCGAAGGTCCATATGTCTCGTGCCTTGAATGCTGCGCCGCCGCGATAGCCGGAAACGGCGCGAAAGGCCAGAGCCCGCAGCGCATGACGGGTATTCGGTGGCCCTGAGGTTGCGATGTTGCGGCCACTGCGGTGATGGACGGCGATGATCAGTTTGACGACCACCGCCACGGCAAGCGACCTCAGCACCATATGGGGTGCCCGCCAAAGCGGTGCAACCGCCGGTCAACTCACGTCGCAGCCCGGTTGTGCCCATCCGGCGTGCAGGCCGAGCGTGCCTCGCGCCGACAGGGCGGGGATGCGCGGGGCAGGCGTGAGATCAGTGCGTGGCCGTGTTCGAGAAGAGTTGAATGACGACAATTCCGCTGATGATCATGGCAATGCCGAGCACCGCCGGCCAGTCCAGGCGCTGGCCGAAGACCAGATAGGCGATCGCCGCGATGAAACAGATGCCCAGCCCCGACCAGGTCGCATAGACCACGCCCACCGGCATGTAGCGCAGCGTGAGCGAAAGCAGATAGAACGACAGCGCATAGCTGACCACGACGATGGCCGAGGGTCCGGGGCGCGTGAATTGCTGACTGGCCTGCAATGCCGTGGTGCCGATGGTCTCGAACAGAATCGCGGTGCCGAGAAATAGCCAGTGCATGGGAGCCGCTCCTTGACGAAAAAGGGGCGGAGGCCCTGCGCCTCCGCCCCGTCAATTCCTACCAGCCCTCGCAATGCCGCGCCAGCAGCCGCGGGCTGGGATCGGTGTCAGCCTTCCAGCGCCTTGCTGAGGTTCTCATCCACCTTGTCGAGGAAACCCTGCGTCGTCAGCCATTTCTGGTCCGGCCCCACCAGAAGCGCCAGATCCTTGGTCATGTGCCCGGCCTCCACGGTTTCGACGACCACGCGCTCCAGCGTCTCGGCGAAGGTCTTGAGCGCGTCGTTGCCGTCGAGCTTGGCGCGGTGCTTCAGGCCCCCGGTCCAAGCGTAGATCGAGGCGATGGAGTTGGTCGAGGTCTCCTTGCCCTG
>PWLT01000316.1 GCA_003558415.1 Hyphomicrobiales bacterium | reverse complement strand
TACGCCGCGCCGATGGGACCCTGCGCGACGGGCCGGTGCGCCCGCGCGTGGTCTTCGGCCCGACCTGTGACAGTGTCGATCGCCTTCCCGGGATGATCGAGCTGCCCGCGGACATCGCCGAGGGTGATGTGCTGCTCCTGCGCGGCATGGGCGCCTACAGCACCGTGACCAACACACGGTTCAACGGCTTCGGCGCGCTTTCCATCGCCATGGTCCGCGCATCGGGCGGCTGACCCGGTAAGGCGCATTCGTGCCTCGCATTCCATTTCGAATCCGTTAGGTTGCCGATAGTCAGCCGAGGGAGACGGAGATGGAGGCATTCGGCAAGAGCCAATCGGTGCGGCGCACCGAGGATCTGAGATTCCTCACCGGACACGGCCGTTACGTTGACGACATCGCGCCCACAGATGCGCTGCATGCGGTGTTCCTGCGCTCGCCGGTTGCGCATGCCGAGATTGGCGGGCTGGATGTCGAGGGCGCGCGCGCCGCGCCGGGGGTGCATCTGGTGCTCACCGCCGCCGATCTGGAGGCCGCGGGCGTGAAGCTGGGCATGAAGAGCTCGCGCGTCGAGAACCGCGACGGAAGCAAGGGCGCGGGGCCGCTGCGCCCGGTTCTCGCAAAGGGGCGCGTGCGTTTCGTGGGCGAGCCGATCGCCATGATCGTCGCCGACACGCTGACCCAGGCGAAGGATGCAGCCGAGTTGATCGAGCCCGATTTCGACACGCTCGATGCGCATATGGAGCTGGCGCCGGGCGGCCCCGCCCTGCACCCCGAGGAGGCGCCCGACAACCTGGCTTATGACTGGGAACTCGGCGACGTTGAGGCCGTCGAGACGGCCTTTGGTGCGGCGGCGCATCGCGTCAGCCTGCGGGTGGTCCATAACCGCATCATCGCCAATTCGATGGAACCGCGCGGCGCCTTCGCCGAATGGGATGGCAGGCGGCTGCATCTGAGCGTGAACGGACAGGGGGTGTGGACGCAGAAGAGCCAGCTCGCCGCCGCGCTGGGAATGGCCGAGGACGATGTGCGCGTCACCAATCCCGATGTCGGGGGCGGCTTCGGCATGAAGGGGATGGCCTATCCCGAATACGTCCCCATCGCGCAGGCGGCGCGGATGCTGGGCCGTCCGGTGCGCTGGATGTCCGAGCGCACCGAGGCGATGCTGAGCGACAATGCCGGGCGCGATCTGGTCGCCACCGCCGAACTGGCCTTCGACGCCGATTACCGCATCACCGCCTACCGCGTGCATGTCCTGTCCAACCTTGGTGCCTACAACTCGCAATTCGCGCAGGCGATTCAGTCCAGACTGTTCTCCAAGGTGCTCACCGGGCTCTATGACATTCCGCTGGCCTGGCTCAACGCGCAGGGCGTCTATACCAACACCGTGCAGGTGGACGCCTATCGCGGCGCCGGCCGGCCGGAGGCGATATACACGCTCGAGCGTTTGATGGACCACGCCGCGCGCGAGCTGGGCATCGACCCCTGGGAGCTGCGCCGGCGCAACTTCATCACCCCCGGGGCCTTTCCCTATCGCACGGCCTCGGGCGAGCTCTACGATGTGGGTGAGTTCGCGCGTGTGATGGATCGCGTGCGCATCGAGGCGGATGTTGACGGCTTTGCCGCGCGCCGCGCCGCGTCGGAGGCGCAGGGCAAGCTGCGCGGGCTGGGGCTTTGCACCTATATCGAGTCAATTCTGGGCGATCCGAGCGAGGACGCGGCGGTGGAGTTCAACTCCGATGGAACCGTCGCGCTCTATGTCGGCACGCAGTCGAACGGGCAAGGGCATGAAACCGTCTATGCGCAGTTCCTGGCCGACCGCACAGGCATTCCCTTCGACGCAATCCGCGTCGTGCAGGGCGACAGCGATCTGATCGCCAAGGGCGGCGGCACCGGCGGCTCGCGGTCGGTGACGGTGCAGAGCGTGGCCACCGACGCGGCGGTGAGCCGGATGATCACGGCCTTCACCCCGTTTCTCGCTGATGAGCTGGGCGTGGATGCGCAGGCGCTGCGCTTTGATGAGGGCGCCTTCCGCGCCGAAGGGAGCAACCGCACGCCCACGCTGCTTGAGGCGGCCGAGCTTGCCCGCGCGCGCGGGCGCGAGGATCTGCTGCGCCACGAGGCCGAGGTCACGTTGCCGGGGCGCTCCTACCCCAATGGCGCGCATGTCGCCGAGGTGGAGATCGACGCGGAAACGGG
Source organism: Hyphomicrobiales bacterium (assembly GCA_003558415.1). Taxonomy (GTDB): domain Bacteria; phylum Pseudomonadota; class Alphaproteobacteria; order Rhodobacterales; family Rhodobacteraceae; genus Alkalilacustris. The sequence continues at coordinate 1,302 of PWLT01000316.1, read as the reverse complement.
CGAGCTGCGGCTTGACCGCTATACGGTGACGGATGATTTCGGCAATATCCTGCACCCCATGCTGGCCGAGGGCCAGGTGCATGGCGGCGTCGCGCAGGGTTTCGGCCAGGCAGTCACCGAAAACGCGGTGCATGACGAAACCGGCCAGCTACTCAGCGCGAGCTTCATGGATTATGCCATGCCGCGCGCGGATGATCTGCCGATGTTCGGCTTTTCGACCGAGCCCGTGCCTTCGACCGCCAATCCGCTGGGCATGAAGGGTTGCGGCGAGGCGGGGACCGTGGGCGCGCTCGCGGCGATTGCGAATGCGGTGCATGATGCGCTGGAACCTGTAGGCGCCGGACCGCTCGACATGCCCTACACGCCCAACCGGCTGTGGGCGGCCATCGAGCATGCGCGCCAGCGCACGGCCTGAAACGCAGGCGCAGCAGTTCTCGTGTCAAGCGCGGCAAGGGGGCGTTCTGGCGCTATGATGCCCGGCATTGCCAGTGGGATTAAACCTGATTGTTCCGACCGCTTTCAGGCATGGACCTGCAGCCAGCGACCGATCAGGCGCTGTTGCAGGTTGCGCGCGCGCCCAGCCCAGTAGCGCGCGCCGGGGGGGCGCTCGCGCTCCTCTGGGGGGATGGCGTCGCGGCTGGACATGTCGGCGGCGAAGAACGCGAAGGCCAGTTCCGGCCCGTCGGGCGGGGTGATATAGCCGCCCAGCCCGCTGACGAAGTTGAGCGTTCCGGTCTTGGCGACGACCTCGGCGGGGGGATTGGCCAGAAGATTGCCGTTCCCGTCGAGCAGCCGATGCTCGCGCAGCAGCGGGTGCAGTGCGCCATCGACGCGCGCGCCCACGAGAAAACGCACCATGTCCGCCGCGCTCAGCCGCGAGCCGTCGCTCAGCCCCGAGTGGTCCCGCAATTCGCTGTCGCGCATCCCGAAGCGCGCCTCCGCCCACTCGCCCATCATCCGCCCCGACGCCGCCAGCGAACGCGGGCGCAAGTCGCGCGCCTGCGCGGCCGCGATACCCAGCACCTCGGCCGTGACATTGGTCGAATAACGCAACATCCCCTCGACGATCTCGCGCAGCGGCGGCGAGCGATGCTCTACCAGCCCGCCGCCCCGCATCTCCTGCGCTGGCGCGCGTTCCGCAGCGGGAAGCGTGATCCCGTGATAGGCCGCTATGGTGCGGAACACATCGCCGGCATAGAGGTCGGGATGGCGCACCGGGAGCCAGCGACTGCCCTCATTGCCCAGCGCCCGGCTGGCCACGGTCCAGTTCTCCGTCGCGTCGGAGTTGCTGTAGGTGTAGAC
>PWLT01000345.1 GCA_003558415.1 Hyphomicrobiales bacterium | reverse complement strand
CGCGACGCTGCCTCCACCAGATCGCCGGCGGGCGAGAGGTTCAGCGCGCTGTCTGATGCGGCGGGGCCGAAGCCGATCCAGATCTCATCCGGTTGCGGTGCAGTCACCTCCAGCCGCACCCGCGCCTGTGGTGCGTAATGCGAGTCGAGTTGCCCCGGAGCGTCGGGGCGTGCGGGGGAGGCCTCGGTGCCGGTCTCAAGCGCGCGGCCGAGGCAGCTCTCGATTGCCTCGACGGGGATGCCACCCGGGCGCAGCAGCCGCGGGCGACCTCCGGCCAAGCCGATGATGGCGCTCTCCACCCCGACCGAGCAATCGCCGCCATCCACCACCGCCGCGATCCGGCCATCGAGCCCGTCGAGCACATGCGCCACGCGGGTCGGGCTGATCCGTCCCGAGGGGTTGGCCGAAGGGGCCGCCACCGGGCCGCCGAATGCGTGCAGCAGCCGCTGCGCGACAGGATGGGCGGGCACGCGCAGCGCCACCGTATCCAGGCCCGCCGTGACCAGCGGCGCGATGCCCGCCTGCGCGCGCAGCGGTACCACGAGGGTCAGCGCGCCGGGCCAGAAGGCTCCGGCGAGGCGCTCGGCCTCGTCGGAGAAATCGGCGACCCGAAGCGCCGCCTGCACGCTCTCGACATGTACGATCAGCGGGTTGAAGTGCGGGCGTTGCTTGGCCTCGAAGATCCCGGCCACGGCGCGGTCGCTTGTCGCATCTGCGCCCAGGCCATAAACGGTCTCCGTGGGGAAGGCGACCAGCTGGCCCGCGCGCAAGAGCGCCGCCGCCAGTTCAAGGCCGGCGGCATCGTCCTTGAGGATCCGCGTTTCGCTATCGGGCATTGGTGACGTGGCGTCCGCGCTTGATGATCGGCCGCGCTGCTTTAGGCTGCGGCATCTCGTGTTGACATACGCTTGGCAAGGCCGGAATCCAAGCCAGACCGCAGGAAGGGGGAGAGATCATGCCCTATCGCGCACCCGTTGCGGAGTTCCGCTATCTGCTGGAGCATGTCGTGGGGTTCGGCGCCGTCGCCGCAACCGAGCGGTTCGCCGAGGCCACCCCCGATGTCAGCGAAGCCATCCTCACCGAGGCCGGACGCCTGTGCGAGGAGGTGCTCGGGCCACTGCAGCGCGTGGGCGACACCCATCCCGCGCGGCTGGAGAACGGCGTGGTGCGCACCCCGCCGGGTTTCGCCGAGGCATATCGCGCCATTGCCGAGGGCGGCTGGGTGAGCACATCGGCCGATCCGGCGCATGGCGGCATGGGGCTGCCGCACACGCTCACCACCGCCGTTAATGACATGATGAGCGGGGCCTGCCTGTCGCTGCAGCTCAACCCGCTGATGACCCAGGGGCAGATCGAGGCGCTGGAACACCACGCCTCGGACGAGCTCAAGGCGCTCTACCTGCCCAAGCTGATCTCGGGGCAGTGGTGCGGGACGATGAACCTGACCGAGCCGCAGGCGGGATCGGATCTCGGCGCGCTGCGCAGCCGGGCCGAGCCCAATGGCGACGGCACCCACGCCATCACCGGCCAGAAGATCTATATCTCCTGGGGCGACAACGATTTCACCGAAAACGTGTGCCATCTGGTGCTGGCGCGGCTGCCCGACGCGGTCCCGGGGAGCAAGGGGATCAGCCTGTTCATGGTGCCCAAGTTCCTTCCCGATGGTGATGGCAATCCCGGGCGTGCGAATGATCTGCGCGTGGTCAGCCTCGAGCACAAGATGGGGCTGCACGGCTCGCCGACCTGCGTGATGGAGTATGACGGTGCCACCGGCTGGATGGTGGGTGAGCCCCATGGCGGGCTCGCGGCGATGTTCACCATGATGAACAACGCGCGCCTCGGCGTCGGCGTGCAGGGCATCGGCGCGGCCGAGGGGGCATTTCAGCACGCGCGCGCCTTCGCGCTGGAGCGCCGGCAGGGCCGCAGCCCGATCGAGGGCGGAACCGGCACCATCATCGACCATGCCGATGTGCGGCGGATGCTCGCCACCATGCGCGCCGATGTCTTTGCCGCCCGCGCCATCGCGCTGGCTAATGCGGTGGCGGTGGACATGGCCGCCGCGACGGGTGCGCCCGAATGGGATGCGCGCGCTGCGCTGCTCACCCCGATCACCAAGGCCCACGGCACGGAAACCGGCATCCGGGTGGCCAGCACCGGGATGCAGGTGCATGGCGGCATGGGCTATATCGAGGAAACCGGCGCCGCGCAGTATCTGCGCGATGTGCGCGTCACCGCGATCTATGAGGGCACCAACGGCATTCAGGCGATGGATCTGGTCGGGCGCAAGATGCTCGATGGCGGCGAGGCGGCCTTTGCGCTCATCGACGAGATCCAGGCCGATGCCGAAGCGGCGCGCGCCACGCTGCCCGATCCGGCGGGCGAGGTCTGGGCGGCCTCGGAAACCCTGCGCGAGGCGACCGAGGCGCTGCTGGGGATGGAGCCCAACGCGCGCTTCGGCGCGGCGCTGCCCTATCTGCGCGGCTTCGCGCGCGTGCTTGGCGGGCATTTCCATCTGCGCGCCGCGCTGGCCGAGGGCGGGGCCGGGCCGCGCACGGCGCTTGCGCGGGTGTTCATCGGGCGGCTTCTGCCCGAGCACGCGGCGCATCTGGCGCATCTGCGCGCCGGCGCGGAGGATCTCTACGCGCTCTCGCCGGAGGACCTTCAGGCGTGAGCGACGGCGGTTTCCTTCCCATCCGGCACCCCCATTCCGCCCCGCCCGAGGAAGGGGCGGCGACCGAGGTCGCGACCGGCGTGCTGTGGATGCGCCTGCCGCTGCCCATGGCGCTCAATCACGTCAATGTCTATGCGCTTGACGATGGGGCGGGCTGGACCATCGTGGATACCGGCTTTGCCAGCCGGCGCGGCCGCGCGATCTGGGCCAAGCTTCTGGCCGGGCCGCTGGCGGGGCGGCCGGTGCATCGGGTGATCGTCACCCATCACCACCCCGATCACGTCGGGCTTGCGGGCTGGTTTCAGCGCGATCACGGCGCCGAGCTGTGGACCACCCGCACCGCGTGGCTGTTTGCGCGGATGCTGCAACTTGACGAGCAGCCGCGCCCGGTGCCCGAGACGCTGGCCTTCTGGCGCTCGGCGGGCATGGCGCCGGAGATCCTGGAAAAGCGCGCCAATGAGCGGCCGTTCAACTTCGCCGATGTCGTCGCGCCGCTGCCGCTGGGCTTCCGACGCATCCGCCAGGGCGAGGTGATCAGGGCAGCCGGGCGCGACTGGGAGGTGCATCTGGGCGCGGGACACGCCCCCGATCACGCCACGCTGTGGAGCCGCGATTGCAATCTCGTCCTGGGTGGCGACCAGTTGCTGCCGCGCATCTCGCCCAATCTCGGCGTCCATGCCACCGAACCCGAGGCCGACCCTGTCGCGGACTGGCTGGAGAGCTGCGAGCGGCTGGCCACGCTGGCGCGTGAGGATCATCTGGTGCTGCCGGGGCACAAGTTGCCCTTTACCGGGCTGCCACTGCGCCTGCGCCAGAAGGTCGAGAACCACCTCG
>PWLT01000344.1 GCA_003558415.1 Hyphomicrobiales bacterium | reverse complement strand
CCCTGGATGGCGTTGAGCCCCACACCGCCCGCGCCGATCACCACCACCGTCTGACCGGGGCGCACGCCGGCGGTGTTGACCACCGCGCCCAGCCCGGTGATCACCCCGCAGGAGAGCAGACAGGCCGCCCCCATTGGCACCTCCTCGGGGATCGGGGCAATCTGACTGGCATGCACCACCACACGCTCGGCGAAGGCGCCGCAATTCATCGCCGCGTCGAGCGCCCCCCCCGCCGCCGTGGTCAACGGTGGCGCGGGCGCCGGATCGGCGGGTGGCGCGCACAGCACCGGGGCACCGCGAGCGCAGGCCGGACACACCCCGCAGGAGCGGATCAGCGTGACGATCACCGGTTGCCCCGGCGCCAGATGCTCCACACCCGGCCCGACAGAGCGGACCCGGCCCGCAGCCTCATGACCGTAAACGGCCGGAAGCGCGCCGCCCCAGGCGCCTTCGGCGTAGGAGATGTCGGAATGGCAGATCGCGCAGGCCTCCAGCGCAACCTCGACCTCGCCCGGCGCCGGAGCGCGCAGCTCCACCCGCTCGACGCTCAGCGGCGCCCCGAATTCGTGGCACACGGCGGCTCGGATCGTCGCCATCATTTTCCCCCACGTCTTGTGAGCTGCCTTCGGCCCGGATGCCCGCAACCGCGCGCAGTCTTTCGCAGGCAATACCCTTTGGCAATGCCGAAGCGCCCCCTTCCCGGCAGAGCGCCCCGGACTACATGCTGCGCATGTCCCGAACCCTGATCGTGATCGGCATCATACTGGTCCTCATCGGGCTGCTCTGGGGGCCGATCTCGCGCTCGGGGCTGGGGCGGCTGCCCGGAGACATCATCATCGAGCGCGAGGGTTTCACGCTTTACCTTCCGATCACCAGCGCGATCATCGTCTCGATCGTGATCTCGGCGGCCTTCGCACTGGTGCGCCTGTTCCTCGGGCGATGAGCCGGAGCAAGCGGGATGAACAATGGTTGGCAGGATGCGCCGCAGAAATCCTGGCTGCGAACGCGCTACAGGCTCGCGCACGGGCGCTTGTCCACCCCCGTTCGCCGCGCTAGGGTCTGCGCCTGCACCATGCGGGCGGAGTGGATCGTGCCGGAGAAACAGCCTTGAGATACGCCGCCTTCAGAGCAGCGGTCGCACTCAAGAGACCCTTCTCGCGGCGCAGGCGCGCCGCAAGGATGAACCGTTTCATCGACGCGATGAATATCCGTGGTGGTGAGCGCATCATCGACCTCGGCGGTAGCGCGCAGTTCTGGGATGCGGTGCCCGTTCCCCTGGACATCACCGTGCTCAACCTTCCCGAGGCTCTGGACCGAGAGGTGCCGAACTCGCATCACCGCATCACTCTGCTGGAGGGCGATGCCTGTGATGTTACCTTCGCCGACCGAAGCTTCGACATCGCCTTCTCTAACAGCGTCATCGAGCATGTCGGCGGCAAGGACCGCCAGCGGGCGCTGGCCGGTGAGGCAAGACGGCTCGCGCCGCGATACTGGGTACAGACCCCGTCGATCTGGTTTCCGGTCGAGGCGCATACACACATGCCGTTCTGGTGGTTCTACCCTCCGGCGATGAAGGCGTTCTTCATCCGCCGCTGGGACGAAAAGCTTCCGGCATGGTGTGAGATGATCAAGGGAACCACCGTGATCCCCCGCAGCGACATGCAGGAGATGTTCCCCGACGCCCGTATCTGGACGGAACGCTTCATGGGCTGCGCGAAATCCTATGTCGCCTATCGTGCCACCTGAGGGTGGGCGCCGCCTCCGCGCGCCTGCCACGACAGCACGGAACAGCGGGCGCATTCGGCTGCGCATTGGCCGGCAAAGGCGCCTCATACCACCGGGGCCAACTTGCACAGCACAAGGTCGGCACCTGGCCTGCGGGGCAAATGCCACAATGTTGTCACACAATTTCTTGAATTTTTTCACTTTCGCGCGTAAGGTTCGCGCCTTGCCGTCGCAATGATGGATGGCACGGATCGGGAAGCGCGCGACCCATGGACCTGATCGACCTCAGTTCGGTCCCCGCGGCGGATGAGGCGCGCGGGGAATTCCTCGACCAGCTTTGCGAAGAGCTGGAGCTCGATTACGCGTCCTATGCCGCGTTGAGCCCCGTCTCCGGCGGCGTGCAGGGATACGCGAACTACCCGGCGGCGTGGAAGGAATTCTACATGCGCCGTGCCTTCCATCTGATCGATCCGACCATTTCGACCTCGGCGCGCAGCATCGCCCCGGTGGATTGGGGGCGCTTCGACCGCGATGAGCGTTTCAAGACGGTCTTCGGCCCGGCGCGCGATTTCGGGCTCTTCTCGCAGGGGCTGACCGTTCCGGTGCGTGGACCCTACGGCGATTGCGGGCTGCTCAGCGTGACACGGGAATGCTCCAGTTCGGAATGGCGCTCGCTCAAGCGCAAGATCGTGGGCAACCTGCAGACCGCCGCGGTCCATTTCCACGACGCGGTCATGCAGGGCGAGGCGCTCTCGCGGATGCTGCGCGCGCCGCAGATCTCGACACGCGAGAAGGAAATCCTGCAATGGGTCGCGGCGGGCAAGTCGCAGCAGGACATCGGTGACATCCTCGCCATCTCGCACCGCACCGTGGAGGTGCATCTGCGCTCCGCGCGCGAAAAACTCGGCGCGCTGACCACCCCGCAGGCGGTGGGCCGCGCGATCCGGCTGGGGATCATTACCCCTGACTGAACTCGCCCATAGGGCACCTACGGGTTTTCCCCAATAGACGCACCCGCCCCGACAGGCGACAATGCTCCTCATCAACTGTAGGGACCATTCCCTTACAGAAAGTAAGGAGAACTGTCGTGATTATCGTCATCGATGCCCTCAACCAATCGAATCACACGCGAACACTGCGCGATATGCACCGGCTGCGCGCACGCGTGTTCCGCGACCGGCTGGGATGGGACGTGAACGTCGTCAACGGGGAGGAGCGCGACCGATTCGACAAGCTCGACCCCGCCCATGTCGTCTCCATCGACGCGGATGGCGACGTTGTCGGCTGCATGCGCCTGTTGCAGACCACCGGTCCGCACATGCTGGCAGATGTCTTCGCACCGCTGCTGGACGGCGAGCCGCCGCTGCGCAGCGCGCTGCTGTGGGAGGCGACACGCTTTTGCGTGGACACCGAGAAGCTCGCAAGCGGGCGGGGGCCCAATACCATCTCCGGCGTGACCAGCGAAGTCATGATCGGCGCCTTCGAATACGCCATGGAAGCCGGCGTGGAGGATGCGGTCGCGGTGATCGACCCCGTGATGAACCGTGTGCTCAAGCGCTCCGGCAACGCGCCCTATGACTATCTCGGCAGCCCGAAGGCCGTGGGCAAGGTCGTCGCCATGGCAGCATTGATGGATTGCTCGCCCGAGCGCGTGGAGCGGATCCGCGATTATGCCGGGATTCACCACGATGTCTTTCTCGAGCCCGTCGATGGTGTCCTGCGCGACACCGAGCAGACGGCATGAGCGGAGTGGTCGAGATGAAACACAATGTCATTCCCTT
>PWLT01000035.1 GCA_003558415.1 Hyphomicrobiales bacterium | reverse complement strand
GTCCGTCCACAGGAAGCGCACATTCGTCTCGGCCAGTTCCGGCCCGGCGGCGAAGATCTCGTCAAAGCCGATGGAATCGACGAGCAGGAACAGCGCCGCGATGCCCAGCAGGAAGCCGAAATCGCCCACCCGGTTGACCACGAAGGCCTTGATCGCCGCGGCATTGGCCGAGGGCTTGCGGAAATAGAAGCCGATCAGCAGATAAGAGGCGAGCCCGACCCCCTCCCATCCAAAGAAGAGCTGCGCGAGGTTGTCGGCCGTCACCAGCATCAGCATCGCGAAGGTGAACAGCGACAGATAGGCGAAGAAGCGCGGGCGGTAGCTCTCACCCTCGCGGAAATTCTCGTCATGCGCCATGTAGCCGAAGCTGTAGAGATGCACGAGCGCCGAGACGGTCGTGACCACCACCAGCATCACCGCCGTGAGTCGGTCGAGCCGGATCGCCCAATCGGCGGCCAGGCTGCCCGAGTCGATCCAGCGCAGGATCTGGATGCGCTTCATCTCGCCGTCGAAGCTCAGGAAGATGATCCATGACAGCAGCGCGGCCAGAAACAGCAGCGCCGTGGCGGTGATCTGCGCCGGGCGCTCGCCCATCAGGCGCCAGCCGAAGCCGCAGATCAGCGCACCGATGAGCGGTGCGAAAAGGATGATGCTCGCCATGCCCTCAGCCCTTCATCACGTTGACGTCTTCGACGTCGATGGTGCCGCGGGTGCGGAAGAAACACACGAGAATGGCCAGCCCGATCGCGGCCTCGGCCGCCGCGACGGTGAGCACGAACATGGTGAACACCTGGCCGACCAGATCGTTCAGATAGGCGGAGAAGGCCACCAGATTGATGTTGACCGACAGCAGCATCAACTCGATCGACATCAGGATGATGATGACATTCTTCCGGTTGAGGAAGATGCCGAAGATCCCGATGACGAACAGCGCCGCCGCCACGGTCAGGTAATGCTCAAGTCCGATCATGCCGTCCCTCGTCTGTTTCCGGCACGCGCGGGTTTTCGCTCCCGCGCCATATCGTTCATTCTCGCCGCCCGGGCAGGTGGGCTCAGCGCAACCCCTGCCCCGGTTTCACATCCTTCAGTTCCATCGCCTTGGCGGGGTCGCGATACATCTGCGCAAGTACGTCCTGTCGTTTGACCCCTTCGCGCTGGCGCAGGGTCAGCACGATGGCGCCGATCATCGCCACCAGCAGGATCAGCCCCGAGGCCTGAAAGGCATAGATGTAGCGATCATAGAGCAGCAGCCCCAGCGCCTTGGTGTTGTGGACCTCCGCCGGGTCGGGCGTCTCGGCCTGGCGCAGCGCCATCGCCTCATCGGCGGTGACCCAGGCGCCGAAGGCGAGTGCAAGCTGCATCAGGATCACCACCCCGATCAGCGCCGCGAGCGGCACATAGCGCGCCATCTCGGCGCGCAGCCGCGCGAAATCCACATCCAGCATCATCACAACGAACAGGAACAGCACCGCCACCGCGCCGACATAGACGATGAGCATGATCATGGCGAGGAACTCCGCCCCCAGCAGGATGAACAGCCCCGCCGAAGAGATGAAGGCCAGGATCAGCCAGAGCACCGAATGCACCGGGTTGCGCGAGACCACGACCAGAAAGCCGGACGCGACCACCACGATGGCGAAGGCGTAGAAGGCGTAATCGGCAACACCCATTGGCTTCTTCCCTTCCTCGGGCCGCGCGGTCGCGCACCCGGCTGTCCCCTTTCGGCCACGTCCGGCCGCTTGCCGGCGTCGCCTTGCTCGCATTCCCGGCCCGCCCGTCGGCCGGGGTGACGCGCCCTTCAGCGATAGGGTGCGTCGATCTCCAGGTTGCGGGCGATCTCGGCTTCCCAGCGATCCCCGTTCTCGAGCAGCTTTTCCTTGTTGTAGAACAGCTCCTCGCGGGTCTCCGTGGCGAATTCGAAATTCGGCCCCTCGACGATCGCATCCACCGGGCAGGCCTCCTGACAGAAACCGCAATAGATGCATTTGGTCATGTCGATGTCGTAGCGCGTGGTGCGGCGCGAGCCGTCCTCGCGCGGCTCGGCATCGATGGTGATCGCCTGCGCGGGGCAGATCGCCTCGCACAGCTTGCAGGCGATGCAGCGCTCCTCGCCATTGGGGTAGCGCCGCAGCGCGTGTTCACCCCGAAAGCGCGGGCTCAATGGGCCTTTCTCATGCGGGTAGTTCAGCGTGGACTTGGGCGCGACGAAGTACTTCATCCCCAGCCCGAAGCCCTTGATGAAATCCGCCAGCAGGAAGTATTTGACCGCGCGGCCCCAATCCATTCCCATCTCAGCCTCCAATCGCCCAGCGGGCATAGGCGCCGCCGAACAGCTCGAATTTCGCGAAGAAGGCGACCAGCACCACCCAGCCCAGGCTCATCGGCAGGAAGACCTTCCATCCCAGCCGCATGAGCTGGTCGTAGCGGTAGCGCGGGGTGATCGCCTTGACCATGGCGAAGAGGAAGAAGAACACCGCCATCTTCGCCACCAGCCAGAACGCCCCGTCCGGCAGCCCCGGGATGGGCGAGAGCCAGCCACCGAAGAACAGCAGCGAAATCAACGCGCACATCAGGAAGATCGCGATGTATTCGCCAGCCATGTAAAGCAGATAGGGCGTTGAGGAGTATTCGACCATGAAGCCCGCGACGAGCTCGGATTCGGCCTCGGGCAGATCGAAGGGCGGGCGGTTGGTCTCGGCCAGCGTCGAGATGAAGAACAGCACCACCATCGGCAGATGCGGCAGCCAGTACCACGAGAAGATACCCCATGCGCCATCCTGCGCGGCGACGATCTGCCCGAAATTGAGCGAGCCCGTCGAGATGATCACCCCGATGATGATCAGCCCCAGCGACACCTCGTAGGAGATCATCTGCGCCGCCGAGCGCAGCGAGCCCAGAAAGGCGTATTTGGAGTTCGACGCCCAGCCGCCCATGATCACGCCGTAGACTTCCAGAGAGGAGACGGCGAAGACGAAGAGGATCGCCACATTGATATCCGAGAGCACCCAGCGCTCGTTGAACGGGATCACCGACCAGGCGACAATGGCGAGCACGAAGGACACGAGCGGGGCGAGGAAATAGACGGGGCGGTCGACGCCCGCGGGCACGACCACCTCCTTGACCACGTATTTCAGCGCATCCGCGACTGATTGCAGCAGCCCGAAGGGGCCGACGACGTTGGGCCCGCGCCGCATCTGCACAGCGGCCCAGACCTTGCGGTCGGCATAGACGAGAAAGAGCAGCGCGATCATCACGAAGGCGATGACCATGAGGCTCTGCACGACGATGATCACGAACGTGCCGAAGCCTGTTGCGAGAAACTCAGTCATCTTGCCCCTACCTTCAGACCGTCGGTATTCCCTGCTCTTCGCAATCCGCCACCGTGACCTCGGCATCGATCGTGCGCATGCCGCGCGGCAGCGCCGGCGAGATGGTGTAAACAGCATCCGCGCGCCAGATGCCACCCTCCCTGTCCAGATTCGTGCGCAGATGACGCGCGAATCCGTATCC
>PWLT01000346.1 GCA_003558415.1 Hyphomicrobiales bacterium | reverse complement strand
GTAGCGTTCGGGAGGCATATTCATAAGGGCAAGACCGTGCGCCACATCGATCGCGTAATCTTCGGAATTGCTGCGGCGTGCGAGGATCGCGGCATGGGCTACAGCATCTGCCGTGACCTGAAGCTTGGTGCGCTGCGCGGTCATGTTCATCACATCGAGCGCCAACCCGCCGATCATCAGCATCACGACCAGAAGGAACAGCGACAATGAGGTGATGACTCCTTCTTCGCGCCGCAGAAGGAATCGCCGCACGGCGCCCTCTGATCGCGAGAGCCTCGGTTCAGGTCTGACATTGATCAACATGGTCTGGGCCCGGCTTCGCTCCTGGAATTCGGAGCACCCTGTCCCGACATTGTGTCCCGCATTTGACCCCAGGGCGGAATGATTGCGACCCGTTTGCGACCGATCACGCCCGCGCGCGGCCCGCGCCGCCGTGGTCGCCTTCGCCATCCCCACCGGTCGGTGGCTGTCGGAGAGGGCGCAGTTCGCCACCCCGCCCCGGGGGCGGCCATTCGCCCAGTGCGGCCGACCTGCGGCCATGCGGGCCGCGGCACGCCCCACGGATCAGAGCAGCGTCATCTCCCCCGACCGCGGCGGCACGCCGCTGTCATGTGCCGCCGCGCCATCTTCGGGAACCGCGCCCGATATCCGCGCGGCGAGATCGCGCAGCGCCAGCCGCGCGACCGGCACCGCCGGATCGATGCGGCAATCGGCCGGGGCCGCTTCGGAGATGGCCTCGAGGAAGGTGGCCAGATCCTCGATGCCCTGACGCAGCAGATCGGCGCTCTGCAGTGCCGCGCGATCGGCATCTGCCCCCTGGTGTGCAGAAAGCGCCCCGATGGCCTCGTCGAGGCGCGCCGCCATGTGCCCGAGCGCGCGCGCCTCCTGCGCCCCGCGTCCGAGCACGGTCGAGATCGGTTGCGAAGTCATTGCGGCCTCCCGTCGGGGTCAGAGTCGGCCGAAAACCTGTTCGATACAGGTCTTCAGGTCCGCGGTGGAAAACGGCTTCTTGAGGAAGTTGTTCAGAGCCAGCTTCTGGCCGCGCTCGACCAGTTCGGGATCGGCGCGCCCGGTGACCAGGATGAAACCCACGCGCTGCGTGCCGGGATGCTTGCGCAGCGCCTCAAGCAGCTGCAGCCCATCCACGCCGGGCATGTTGTAATCGGAGATGACGAGATGGACGGGCTTGGCGGCGAGCTTCTCGATCGCCATGCGCCCCTCGTTCGCCACGTCGTAATTGGTGATTCCGATCTCGTCGAGCGCCTGGGTGATCAACCCGCGCGAGGTCGCCATGTCATCCACAACCATGACCTGCAGAGTCTGTTTCAAGCCCATTGCGTCGTCCTCCCGCTCCTTGATGGCGGCACATCGCCCGGCGATGGCCGGGCGGGTTTCGGGGTGTCGCCCTGCCCCACACCCGCGCACCGGCTCTCCGGCGCCTCCGGTCCGGCGCGGCGATAGGCGGTCACGCCGGTGTTTCGAAACAGTGACGCCGCGCTCGACGTGAGACGTTCGGAATGTCCGATGAAGAGATGCCCGCCCGGAGCGAGCGCCTCGGCGAAACGCGGCCAGAGCATCTCCTGGGTCGGGGCGTCGAAATAGATCACCACGTTGCGGCACATGATGACATCGAAACGCCCGCGGAACGGCCAGCGGGAGAGAAGGTTGAGCTCCCTGAAACTGATCAGCGCGCGCAGCGTCCGCTCCAGCTCGACCTGATCGGGGGCATCCTTGCAGGGCATGAGGTAGCGCCGGCGCAATTCGGCGGGCAAGGCGGCAGCGGAGGATGCAGGATAGCGCCCGCGCCGCGCAGTCTCGATCACGCAGGGGTCGATATCGCTGGCCAGGATGCGCACGTCATGGGCGGCGGCATCGGGAAAGCGCTCGACCAGCGTGATTGCAAGGCTGTAGGGCTCCTCGCCGGTCGAGCATCCCGCCGACCACAGCCGCACGCGCCCGCCGGCGCGGGCATGGGCGATCAGAGGCGGCAGGATCTCGTCGCACAACTGCCGGAAATGATGCTCCTCACGGAAGAACCGGGTCACATTCGTGGTCAGCGCCGAGATCATCCGGCCCCGTTCCTCCGCCCCCGCTTCGGCTTCGACAAGCGCACAATATTCGGCGAAATCGCTCAGCCCGAGGGCGCGCAGGCGCCGCGACAGGCGCGAGACGATGAGCGAGCGCTTGGCCTCAGTGAGACGGATCCCCGATTCCCTGTGCACCAGCCGCGCCAGGCGCCGGAAGACCTCGCGGTCCAGCGACGGGCCGGCTGTGGCCTCGGACACCGGTTCCACGCGAGCGCCGGCCCCGGCGCCGGCGGTCGTCATGGTTCCTCTCCGCCATTCGCGGCGAGGACCCGGTTCAGGTCGATCAGCCGGATGAGCTTGTCGTCGACCGCGATCACCCCCTCCACGAGCACCTTCGCCGGCCCCGCCGCGACGTCCGGCGTCGGACGAATCTCATCGGCGGCGACGGTGAGGATGTCGGACACCGCATCGACCAGCAGCCCCACGGTATGGGTGTCGATCATCGCGATGATGATCACGTGGCGCGGGCTGGGCTCGGTCACGCCGAGGCCAAGCCTTGCGGAGAGATCGACGACCGGCAGCACCGCACCGCGCAGATTCATCACCCCGGTGATGTAGGGGGGCGCGTGCGGCAGGATCGTGGTGGGGGTCCAGCCCCGAATCTCGCGCACCGATCCGATATCGATGCAGAAATCCTGTTGCGCGACCCGAAACGAGACGATCTCGCGCCGCCTGTCATCCGTCTGCTCCGCTGCTTCCGCCATTGTCACACTCCTGCTTTAGAGGCCAAGGGCCGATCCGCGACGGCGCCGGGCGCGGACCCTGCCGTCAGTTCGTCGGTGTCGATGATCAGGGCGATGCGCCCGTCACCCAGTATGGTCGCGGCCGCGATGCCGGGCACGTTGCCGTAATTGTTTTCGAGCCCCTTGATCACGACCTCGCGCTGGTCGAGCACCCGGTCGACCGCAAGCGCCGCACGGCGCCCGTTGCCGCTCTCGACGAGCAGCAGAACGCGGGAATTCATCTCCGTACTCCCGGCGGTGAAGCCCAGCTGCGCGGCGACATCGACGATCGGCACGAAGCCGCCGCGAATGGAGAGGAACCAGCCGCGCGCGCCGATGCGCTGGATCTCCGCGCCGCTTGCCTTGAGCGTCTCCTGAAGCGCCGTGGTCGGGACCACGAGCGTCTCGCCCGCGATCTCGACAACCATGCCCTCGAGCACCGCCAGGGTAAGCGGCAGGCTGATCGAGACGGTGGTGCCCTGCCCCGGTGCCGAGGCGATCGAGACACGCCCGCCCAGGCGCTGGATCTCGCTCTTGACGACATCCATCCCGACACCGCGACCGGACAGGGCGGAGACCTCCGTTGCGGTGGAAAAGCCCGGGGCGAAGAGCAGATTGTCGATCTCGTCATCATCGAGATCCTTGTCGGGATCGATCAGCCCGCGCTGCACGGCGATCTCGCGCACCTTCGCGCGGTTGATCCCG
>PWLT01000017.1 GCA_003558415.1 Hyphomicrobiales bacterium | reverse complement strand
TCATAGACCTCGCGCCCCTCGCCCGTGATGGTCAGATCATGGCCGGGAATGGCGGTGGTTCCCTCGTGTTCGAGTATTTCCACGCGGAAACGCCCGGTGCCGCGATCCTCGATGACATGCCATTCATAGGCGGGGGGCAGGTTGATCGTCAGGTCCAGCGGCGGGGCCGCCCGCGGGGCATCGAAGCTCCGCCCCGGTTGTCCCGTATCCCGGCGGATGGGCAGTTCGAACTGGCTGCGGCCCGGGTGCACTGTCATCAACACCGGTTCGGGGGCGGGCCAGCACAGCGGGAAATAGTTGGTCGACAGGCTCAGCCGGATGCGATGCCCGGCGCGAAAGGTCTGGGCGATGGACTTGAAGGGGACACGCACCTCGTAGATTTCTCCGGGTACGAGTTCCTCGGGCGTCTCGTGGCTGTCGCGGTGGGTGAGGTTGAGCAGGCCATAGCTGACCCGTGTCGCGGCGCCGTCGGGGGCCACGTCGATCAGCCGCGCGGCCACAAGGGCGACGGGGCGGTCAACGCTCAGGCACAGCGTGAGCACCGGGTCGCCGACGATCTCCAGCGGCGCCTCCAGCGGCGCCGTCTCGAAGACGAGGCTGCCGGCATCGTCGCGGCGCTGATCGACCGGCTGATCGCCGGGATTGGCGTAGGAGCACCACTTGCCGCCCCCCAGCCCGACCCAGAGCGGCGAGGCGATGGTCAGCGCCGCGTCGGGCAGATCGGCACCCTCCGTTGCCAGACTTCCATCGCTGCCCAGTGCGAATGCGGTGGGCGTGACATTGGGCGAAGGCCAGGACGGCTCGGTGATCCAGCGGCCATCGCGCTGCTCGTAGTGACCGCGCGGTGCGGCGTGATCCTGCATGTACAGCGTGAGCTGGGGTTCATCCATGATCCCGTTCTCGATGCCCTTGAGCCAGCGATCCCACCAGCGCAGCTCCTCGCCCAGCCACTCGATGGCCGGGCCGGGCTGGCCGAGATAGGGATAGAAATGCGCCCATGGCCCGACGATGCCCTTACGCGGGCCCGAGAGGTTCTCCATCAGCCGAAAGACCGTCCTGCAATAGCCGTCCGCCCAGCCGCTGACGGAATAGACGGGCACCTGCACGGCGGAATAATCCTCGCAGATCGAGCCGTGCTTCCAGAAATCGTCGCGCGTCTGGTGCTCCAGCCAGTTCTTCAGCCACAGGCCGCTGCCCTTGAGCCGATCCATCCACATCTCGTGCCAGCGATCGCCGACATGGGTGGGATCGGGCGGCATGCTGTTGATGCCGAACATGACCGACGACCATGAGAGCTGATCGATCAGCATGGTGCCGCCCATGTAGTGCACATCGTCGGCATAGCGGTCATCGGTGGAGCAGATGGTGACGATGGCCTTGAGCGCGGGGGGCTGCATCGCGGCGATCTGCAGCCCGTTGAAGCCGCCCCAGGAAATGCCGACCATGCCGACATTGCCGTCACACCAGGGCTGCGCGGCGATCCAGGCGATCACCTCGACCCCGTCCTCGAGCTCGCGGGGGAGGTATTCGTCGGGCATCACGCCCTCAGACTCGCCGGTGCCGCGCAGATCCACCCGGACATAGGCGTAGCCGCGAGCCGCCAGGTAGGGCGCGCGGGCGAAGTCGCGCTCCAGCGTCTTGTCGTTCTTGCGGTAGGGGATGTACTCGAAGATGGCCGGGACCGGCGCGCCTTCTGCACCCTCGGGCATCCAGATGCGTGCTGCCAGATGGCAGCCATCCGTCATCGTGATCTCGATATGCTCGATCTCGGTAACGGGGGCGGGCAGTTCGTGTTCGATTTCCATGATGGGGCACTCGCATCTCGGGCCGGCGCGGCGCCGGTTGCCTGGTATCCTTGGGCTTGGCCATAGCCACTATCCGCGCGGGCTGCATCAGCAAAATCACCGCGCCCCGCTTTGGGGGGAATTACAGGAAGGAGTCAGCGTGGCTGAAGCGTCCTTTGGTCGATCCTGTTCACGGGCCCCGCCGCGGCTGCAAGCGGAGTGAATTCAAAGAACCACGATCCGCCCTAATCGACGATGTCGGAAAACTCGAAATCGAGCCGCTTGATGACCTGCTCGTAGTTCCAAAGCAGCTTGGACTGCTTGGACGCCCCCATCCAGATGCTGGCGATGGCAAAGCTGTAGGCATCCTGCTCGGGCAGTTCGGAAAGCAGCATTCCCTCGCGCACATAGGGGACGATCCGCAGGCCGGGAAAACGGGCCATCACCGCGGCGATCTCGTCTTCGGTAGGCACGCGCGCGACGGTCGCATCGCGGAAGAACACGCGATAGAAGAACTCGGCCGCAACGCGGGCCTCGCCTTCGTTCTTCGGCATGTCGGGCGTGCGCCCGAGGCCGAGATCCACCGTCACCTGCTGGTGGCTCGCCCCGTCGACCATCTCGAACAGGTCGCAATGCGACTGGGCGATGCGCGTGTTGATCTCGAGCAGCCAGATCCTGTCCTGAATCTCGTCCCAGAAATACTCGACATTGAAGGCGCAATCGTCATAGCCGATATGGGCCATGATGGTCTTGGTGATCTCGCCCATGCGGTTCTGCACCCGCTGCGGCAGGGTCGACGGGTAGTGGTAGTAATAGAAGCTCAGGACCTGGGGGTAGCGGATCGAATCGATCACGCCATAGGGGACGACCTCGCCCCCCTGCACATAGCCCTCGAGCGTGCACTGGCGCCCGCCGATCACCTGCTCGGCCATGCAGTGGCTGCCGTCAATGGCGCGGATGTCCTCCGGCAGATCGGCCTGATCGAGCACATGGTTGAAGGGCTCGGAAATCTGGTTGATCTCGGCGCGGAACTTCTCGATCGCGAAGTCGAAATCCTCGGGGCTGTCGATGCGAAACCCCAGCCGTGAGCCCGAGGACTTGATCGGCTTGACGAAGAACGGAAAGGCCAGCCCCGCCTCCCCGATCGTGGAGAGCGCATCGTCATCGAAAGGGTTGAAGCTGGTGAAGAGGGGGATGTGTTCGGGGATGACCTCGCGCATCACCGAGCGGCTCCAGTACTTGTGCTCGCATTTCAGCAGGCTCTCGAGCGAGGTCATGCGCGTGCCGTACTTGCGGCACAGGATCGGCAGCATGGTCGAGACCGGAAAGTCGATATAGCCCACGATGGCGTCGATGGAGCCATCAAAAGCGCCCAGCGTGGCGTCGGCCTCCTCCAGCAGGGCGGGGAGGTCGAATTCCTGGGTCTCCGAAATTCGCGCCGGGTCGATCAGGCCGTGGAACTCCACATCCTCGACGCCGCGCAGGCGCTTGAGGCGCTCATGGTTGAACTCGTTGAGACCGATTACGAATACATTCTTCGACAAGCAGGTCACTCCTTTCGCGGCGGCGGGTGAATATTGCCGGGCCGCCGTCAGTGCCCGGCAATGGCGGCCTTGTGGGCGTAGCTGCGGCCCTTGAGCCGCTCGCTCGCGCCCTCGATGTCATCGACCAGCAACAGCAGCAGATCGCCCGGCGTGGCCTCGGCCATCGCGCGATCGACCGCGGCGCTTTCG
>PWLT01000164.1 GCA_003558415.1 Hyphomicrobiales bacterium | reverse complement strand
ATCGTCTGGCTCATTACTTTCCCTCCGCATCGCGCCGCGCGGCCTTCTCGGCAAGGCCCGAGCGGTGCTCGCGCGCCTCAAGCTCGGCCAGCACCTCGGCCAGCGTGACATCCCGCGCGGCAAGCATCACCAGCAGGTGATAGAGCACATCGGCGGCCTCGGCCGTCAGCCGCGCCCGGTCGCCTTTCACCGCCTCGATGATCGCCTCCAGGGCTTCCTCGCCGAATTTCTCGGCCGCCTTCTCGGGGCCTTTCGACAATAGCCGCGCGGTCCATGACTGCTCCGGGTCGGCCCCCTTGCGCGCCTCGATGGTCGCGGCGAGCCGTTCGAGCGCACTCATGTCAGCCTCACGGGGATGCCCACGGCGGCCATGTGGTCCTTGGCCTGGCGGATGGTGTACTCCCCGAAATGGAAGATCGAGGCCGCGAGCACCGCGCTTGCGTGCCCCTCGCGCACACCCTCGACGAGATGATCGAGCGTGCCCACCCCCCCGCTGGCGATCACCGGGATCGGCACCGCATCGGCGATGGCGCGGGTCAGCGCCAGATTGAACCCCGCGCGCGTGCCGTCGCGGTCCATGCTGGTGAGCAGGATCTCGCCCGCGCCCTTCGCCGCCACAATGCGCGCGAATTCCACCGCATCCACGCCGGTCGGGCGCCGCCCGCCATGGGTGAATATCTCCCACCGCCCCGGCTCCACGGTCTTGGCGTCGATTGCCACGACGATGCACTGGCTGCCGAAACGCTCGGCGGCGCGCGCCACCACATCGGGCTCGGCCACGGCCGCGGAGTTGAAACTGACCTTGTCCGCGCCCGCCAGCAGCAGCGCGCGCACATCCTCGGGCGTGCGCACACCTCCCCCCACGGTGAGCGGCATGAAACAATGCGCCGCGGTGCGCCGGACCAGATCATACATGGTGCCGCGATTCTCGTGCGTGGCGTGAATGTCCAGAAAACACAGCTCGTCCGCGCCGGCCGCGTCATAGGCGATGGCAGCCTCCACCGGGTCGCCCGCATCGCGCAGATCGACGAAATTCACCCCCTTGACGACACGCCCATCGGCCACGTCCAGACAGGGAATGATGCGTGTCTTTAGCATGGGCGCTCTCCGTAGCGGCACTGAGGCCGCTTCTGCCCCGCCGGCACAAATCAATCAACCCCGCAGCCCATTGATGCGTGCCGCAGGGAATTCTTCTTCGAAAAAATATCCCCGCCGGAGGCACGAATCCATGCGTCACGCCAGTCACCCGCGATGCAAAGGCCAGGATGCGCGTCGCGCTCAACCGCGCAGCGCCGCCAGCGCTTCCGCCAGATCGAGCGCCCCGTCATAGAGCGCACGCCCCGAGATCGCCCCCGCGATCCCGCCCGCATCGCGCAACGCGATCAGATCATCCAGCGAAGACACCCCCCCCGAGGCGATCACCGGCACCGAGACCGCGCGCGCCAGCGCGGCCGTGGCCGCCACATTGGGCCCCTGCATGGCGCCGTCGCGCGCGATATCGGTGTAGATGATCGCGGCAATTCCCGCATCCTCGAAGCGGCGTGCCATATCCGTGACCTCCAGCTCGGTGGCCTCGGCCCAGCCGCGCGTGGCGACCTTGCCGTCCCGCGCATCAAGCCCGACCGCGATCCGGCCGGGAAAGGCGCGCGCGGCATCGCGCACCAGAGCCGGGTTTTCCACCGCTACCGTGCCCAGGATCACGCGTGCGATCCTTCGCTCCATCCAGCCCTCGATGGTGGCCATGTCGCGGATGCCGCCGCCGAGCTGACAGGGCACATGCACCGCGCTCAGGATCGCTTCGACCGCGTCGCCATTCACCGGGCGGCCGGCGAAGGCTCCGTTGAGATCGACCAGATGCAGCCATTCGCAGCCCGCCGTGACAAAGCTGCGCGCCTGCGCGGCGGGGTCCTCTCCGAAGACGGTGGCGCGGGACATGTCCCCGCGCAGAAGCCGCACGCATTTGCCGTCCTTGAGGTCGATGGCGGGGTAGAGGATCATCGCGGTCTCCGTTTGCGCGCAGGCGGTTGCGGGTTCCATAGCGCGGTTTGCGCCGGGGTGCAAAGCCCCGCATTTCTGACCGGAAGATAAAAGAAATTTCTAAATCAAGGGGTTGCAATCGTGCGCCTTGCATCCCCCCGGGCGAGGGGCTAAAGACCCGCCGCATGACGGGCAGGAGGGCGCCGGTATGCAGGACAACGGATCACGCAGCGGAGGGCTCGTCTGGCTGATCGTCATGGCGCTCACCGTGCTGGCCGGGGTGGTGGTGCCTTACGGCATCCTCGGCGGGGCCGAGGCACCGGGTTACGCTGTGTCACTGTTCTGGCTGATCTTCGGCTTCGTGGTGGTGGCGCTCATCACCATCGGTGTCATGCGCTGGAAGGACTGAGCGATGATTGCCCCCACGACGATCTGGATGGTGATCGCGGCCTTTGCGGTCTTCGGCTTCGTGATCGCCATCCGCGCGGCGATGATCAATCGCGGCACGGTGGCCGACTACTATCTCGGCGGGCGCAGCGTGGGCGGCATGGTGGCGGGGCTGTCCTATGCCGCGACGACCTATTCTGCCTTCATGCTCGTCGTTCTCACGGGGCTGACCTATGCGGGCGGGATCGGCGCGCTGGGGTTCGAGCTGATCTATTTCGCCGGGCTCGGGCTTCTGGTGATCTTCGCGCCGCGGTTCTGGCTGGTGGCCAAGCGCTGGGGCTTCATCTCCCCCGCCGAGATGGTGGGCGCGCGTTACGGTGATCGCAACGTGGCGCGGCTGATGGCCGCGGTCAGCCTGGTGTTTCTGCTGCCCTACTGCACCACGCAGATGGCGGGCATCGGGCTGCTGCTCTCGGGCGTGACGGGGGGCGGCATCACGCTCTTTCAGGCGGTGGCCACGGGCGCGGTGCTGGCGATGTTCTGGGCGCTGCTCGCGGGGCTGCGCTCGGTGGCGTGGACGGATGCAGCGCTTTCGGCCGTGATGTTCGTCTCGGGCATTCTCGCAGTCGGTTTTGCCATCTCCGCACTCGGCGGCGTGGGCAGTTTCCTGGAGACCGCGCGCACCGATCACGGGCCATGGCTCGATGTTCCGGGGCCTGGGCTGTGGAGCCTGGGCACCTTCCTGGCGCTGTCATTTCCGTGGTTCTTTTTCGTGCTGTCCAATCCGCAGGTCAGCCAGCGCCTGTTCATCCTGCAGGATTTCGCGGCCATGCGCCGGATGATCCTCTGGGTGCTGGGATTCGGCTTCGTCTTCACGCTGATCGCGGTGATCTGGGGCTTCGCGGCGTTGCAGCTCCAGCCCGATCTCG
This sequence comes from Hyphomicrobiales bacterium, assembly GCA_003558415.1. Classification (GTDB taxonomy): domain Bacteria; phylum Pseudomonadota; class Alphaproteobacteria; order Rhodobacterales; family Rhodobacteraceae; genus Alkalilacustris. Next base: position 226 of record PWLT01000164.1, on the reverse strand, counting down.
AAGCCAGTTCCATGGCCACCCCCGCGCTGCTGACCTCTGGGGCGATCCCGGTCTGGGTGGCGCTGCTTCTGATCCTCGGGATCCTCTCGGCGGCGATCTCGACGCTCGATTCCATTGCGCTGACCGTGGGGGCGATGGTGGCGCGCGATTTCATCCGGCGTGAGCGCAACCCCTCCGACCGCCGCCAGATCATGGCCGGGCGCATCGTCATGGTCATCGTGGTGCT
>PWLT01000049.1 GCA_003558415.1 Hyphomicrobiales bacterium | reverse complement strand
TTCATCGGCGGGCCGAAATTCTGGCCCCGGATCAGCCCCAAGAAGACCTGGTCGGGGACCGTGGCGGGCTGGGTGCTGGGGCTGGCGATCGGCGCGGGTTTCATGGTGCCGCTGGAGGCCGGGGCGGGACTTCTCCTGCTCTCGCTGGTGATCGTGCTGGCCGGGCAGATGGGCGATATTGCCGAAAGCGCGATCAAGCGCCGCGCCGGTATCAAGGACGCCTCGGCGCTCATCCCCGGCCATGGCGGCGTGATGGATAGGCTGGATGCGATGATGGGCGCGGCGGTGGCCTTCCTGCTGCTCGCGCGGCTCGGGCTCGTCGCCGCGGCGGGGGTCTGAGATGCGCAGCGTTTCGGTCTTCGGCGCCACGGGCTCGATCGGGGAGAATACCTTCGATCTGCTCATGCGCCAGGGCGGGGCGGAGGCGTTCCGCACCGTGGCCCTGACCGGGGGGCGCAACGTGGCGCGGCTGGCCGAGCAGGCACGCGCGCTGCGCGCCGAACTGGCGGTAAGCGCGCATCCCGAGTGTCTGGCGGATCTGCGCGCCGCGCTGGCGGGCAGCGATGTGGAGGCCGCCGCCGGGCCGCAGGCGCTCATCGAGGCCGCCGACCGGCCCGCCGACTGGGTGATGTCGGCCATCGTCGGCGCGGCGGGGCTCGCGCCGGGGTTCCGCGCGCTGCGCCATGGCGGCACGCTGGCGCTGGCCAACAAGGAAAGCCTGGTCACCGCCGGGCCGCTTCTGATGGCCGAAGCCGCGCACCACGGCGCCACCATCCTGCCCGTGGACAGCGAGCATTCGGCCGTCTTTCAGGCACTGGTGGGCGAGGATATCGGTGCGGTCGAGCGCATCATCATCACCGCCTCGGGCGGACCGTTCCGCGACTGGCCGGCCGAGCGGCTGGCGACGGCGACCGTGGAGCAGGCCTGCGCGCATCCCAACTGGGCGATGGGGCAGCGTATCTCCATCGACAGCGCGACACTGTTCAACAAGGCGCTGGAACTGATCGAGACCCGTGAATATTTCGGCGTCGACCCCGAATGCATCGAGGTTCTGGTGCATCCGCAATCCATCCTGCATGCGCTGGTGGGGTTCAATGACGGCGCGCTGATGGCGCATCTGGGTCCGGCCGACATGCGCCATGCGATCGGCTACGCGCTCAACTGGCCGCAGCGGCGCGAAACGCCGGTCGAGCGGCTCGACCTTGCGGCGCTGGGCAGCCTGACCTTCGAGGCCCCTGATCCGGTGCGCTTTCCGGCGCTGCGCCTGGCGCGCGAGGTGATGGCCGCGGGCGGCTTGGCCGGCGCGGCCTTCAACGCCGCCAAGGAGGTGGCGCTTGACCATTTCCTCGCCGGGCGCATCGGATTTGCCGAAATGGCAGGGGTGGTCGAGGAGACGCTTGCCGAACTCTCTGCGCGGGGCTGTCTCACAAATGCCCCATCGGGCATTGATAAGGTGCTCGAAATGGACCAAGTCGCCAGAGCGGCCGCGCAAGGGGCAATCCGCGCGACCCGGTGAGACGTAACGGCAGGAAAGGCGCGCTGTGGATATCTTGGGGCTGATACCCTCCTTCGGGAACCTTGCCTTCACCCTGCTGGCCTTCATCGTGGCGCTGTCGGTGATCGTCGCGGTGCACGAATACGGCCATTACATCGTTGGGCGCTGGTCGGGCATCGATGCGGAGGTGTTCAGCATCGGCTTCGGCCCTGTGCTCTTTTCGCGTGTGGACCGGCGCGGCACGCGCTGGCAGGTGGCGGCGCTGCCCTTTGGCGGCTACGTCAAGTTCCTTGGCGATGCCGATGCGGCCTCGGGCAAGGATGCCGAGGCGATGGAGGGCATGGCCGAGACCGAGCGGAGGCGCACCATGCACGGCGCGCCGCTCTGGGCGCGCTCGGCCACCGTCGCGGCCGGACCGGTGTTCAATTTCGTTCTCTCGATCCTCGTCTTTGCGGGCTTCTTCCTTGCCAGCGGCGTGCCCGCCGACCGCCCCGTCGTGGGTGACGTCAAGCCGCTGCCCGAGGCCATCGACGCGCTGCGCTCCGGCGACGTGATCCTTGCCGTGGAAGGCACGCCGACGCCGGATAACGCAACCTTCATGTCCGTGGTGGATGGGCTCGACCCGGCGCCGACGGTCACCTACACGATCGAGCGCGACGGAAGCGAGGAGCAGGTCGAAGGGCCGTTCCCCTTCCCGCCGCTGGTGTCCTCCGTCCAGCCGCAATCGGCGGCACGCGCGGCCGACATGCGCGCCGGGGATCTCGTCCTTGCCGTCGATGGCGAGGCGGTGACTACCTTTTCCGAGTTGCGCGAGACGATCGTGGCCTCCGAGGGCGCACCGGTGCTGCTTGACGTGTGGCGCGAGGGAGAGCTGATCGAGATCGCCCTGGCACCACGCAGCACCGATCTGCCCTTGCCCGATGGCGGGTTCGAGACCCGCTGGCTGATCGGGATCACCGGGGGGCTGGTGTTCGAGCCCGAAACCCGGCGGCCTGGCCCCGGCGAGGCCGCGCTCATGGGGGTGCAGCAGACCTGGTCGATCATCACGATGAGCCTGTCGGGCCTCTATCACATGGTCACCGGCGCGATCAGCTCATGCAATCTCAGCGGACCGATCGGCATCGCCGAGCTTTCCGGCACGATGGCCTCCGAGGGCGCTGCGGATTTCCTCTGGTTCATCGCGGTGCTCTCGACCGCGGTGGGGCTGATCAACCTGTTCCCGATTCCCGTGCTCGACGGCGGCCATCTGGTGTTCCACGCCTGGGAGGCTGTGACCGGGCGCCCGCCCAGTGACCGCGCACTGAGGATCCTCATGGCGATTGGGATCGCACTGATCGCGACGCTGATGGTGTTTGCCGTATTCAACGACATCTTCTGCCCCTGAAGTCCCCAATTGGTGCCGCATTGACGCCATATTCCGCCCCCAGCTTGGGCATGGACGAAGATTCGAGGATTGGAGGGCTCCATGCAGGCGATCCGCGCGGGATATAACGGCCTCTGGCTGCTGCTCGACGTTAACCGTGATCGAATGATCTATGTCGCGACGATCATTGCGGGGCTGCTTTTCGGAGCTTTCGTCGGAACCCTCGCGACCGGAATGTGAGGCACCGGCGCGGGCGTCGTGAAGGCGCCGGGCAACCTTCCTTCCACCCTGTAGAACAGGGGCGGCGACCCATGGTCGGCCGCCTCTTGCGCATATGCGCAACGTTCCCGCCAATTCTGTCGAACCGGGCGCCACGGCTTTTGACAAGCCCGCCGCTTGAGTCTACTCAGAAGGAAATACAAACACGGCGGAACAGGACAGCGACATGCGCGAGACGGTCGTCAGAAGAGCGGCGCGCGAGGGCTTCGGGGCATGGCTCCCCGGCACGCTTGCGGCACTGTTTTTGGTAATCATTTCAGGTTTTTCCCTGGTCGCTCCGGGTCCCGCGCAAGCGCAGACCTTCCAGTTCACCGATATCCGCGTCGACGGCGTGGACCGGGTGGAGCCGGCCACGGTGGCAGCCTATGCGGGAATCGCCCGTGGTGAGACGGTCACCGCAGGCCAGCTCAACGCCGCCTACCAGCGTATCGTGGACTCCGGCCTGTTCGAAGAGGTTTCGATTGAACCGCGTGGCTCGACGCTGTTGATCACCGTGCGTGAATGGCCGACGATCAACAGAATCAGTTTCGAGGGCAACCGCAGGGTGGATGACGAGGAGCTCCAGGCGGCCATCCAGTCTCAGGAACGCCGCGTCTATTCTCCTACGACCGCCGAGAACGACGCCGCCGCCCTTGGCGAGCTTTATGCCGAGGCCGGGCGCTTCGGCGCGGAGATCAACCCGCGCATTATCCGCCGCTCGAACAACCGCGTCGATCTGGTCTTTGAGGTCCGCGAAGGCGGTATGGTCGAGGTGGAGCGCATCTCCTTCGTCGGCAACCGAACCTATTCCGACTTCCGCTTGCGCCGTGTTCTGGAAACCAAGCAGGCCGGCCTGTTGCGGGCAATCGTGCGGAGCGACACCTTCCTCGAGGAGCGGGTCGAGCTCGACCGTCAGTTGCTGCGCGACTTCTATCAGGCGCGCGGGTTTATCGACGTGGAGGTGCTCAACGTCACCTCGGAGATGGCGCGCGAGCGCGACGCCTTCTTCCTCACCTACTCGATCCGCGAGGGGCAGTCCTACAATATCGGCGATGTCTCCATCGTCAGCGAGATCGAGGGTGTGGGGGTCGAGGAATTCGAGCGCGAGCTGCGCCTTCGCCCGGGCGTGACCTATTCGCCGACGGTGATCGAGACCAACATCGCACGGCTCGAGAAGGTCGCCACCGACAGGGGGTTGCGATTCGCCCGCGCCGAGCCTCGCATTACCCGCAACGACCGCGAGCAGACACTGGATGTGGAATTCGCCATCGTTCAGGGCGAGCGCATCTTCGTCGAGCGGATCGACATCCAGGGCAACGCCACGACGCTCGACCGGGTGATCCGGCGGCAGTTCCGCATCGCCGAGGGCGACCCGCTCAACCCGCGCGAGATTCGCGAGGCGGCCGAGCGCATTCGCGCGCTGGGCTATTTCGCGGATGTGCAGGTCGAGGGGCGCCAGGGGTCGGCCGACGATCAGGTGGTTGTGGATGTCGATGTCGAGGAGACGACGACGGGTTCGCTCGGCTTCGGTGTCAGCTACGCGATCAACGAAGGCGCGGGCCTCAACATCACCTTCCAGGAAGCGAATTTCCTGGGCCGCGGCCAGCAGCTTGAATTCGTGCTCAACACCTTGCGCGAGAGTCGGGAGTTCACCTTCAATTTCGCGGAACCCGCGCTGCTGGGTCGCGATCTGCGCGGTGAGATGTCACTATTCTATCGTACCACCTCGCGCGCGGACGACCAGGGCTTCGACTCGCGCATTATCTCCTTCAGCCCGAGCATATCCTTTCCCGCCAGTGAGAATGCGCGTCTGAGCCTGCGCTACCGGATCGCCGATGAGCGCATCGGAGACGTCGATGATGACAGCTCTGTCATACTGGACAGAGAGCCGAGGCGCGGCCTGACGAGTTCGCTGGGCTATACCTACAGCTACGACACGCGCGGCTCCGAGCTCAATCCGACTTTCGGCATGCTGCTGCGCTTCAACCAGGACTTCGCCGGCCTTGGCGGTGATCGGCGCTACATCAAGACCACCGCGCTGGCCTCGGCCGAGCAGCTGGTAATGAACGAGGATGTGACCCTGCGCGCGGAGCTGGAGGGCGGTGCGATCAACATGCTTTCGGGCAACAGCCGGGTAACGGAGCGCTTCTTCCTCAGCGACCGGATGCGCGGTTTCCGCCCCGCCGGAATCGGCCCGCGGGATAGGGAGGCGGACAACGAGGATGCGCTGGGCGGCAATTTCTTTGCCGTGGCACGGTTCGAATCGGAATTCCCGCTGGGCCTGCCCGAGGAATACGGGATTAGCGGCGGCGCCTTCTTCGATGTCGGGTCGGTCTGGGGGCTGAGCGACAGGGCGGGTGGTCCGATCGGCGGCTGCCCAGCAGGCACGGATTGCACTGTCGATGACAGCATCAACTGGCGTGCGGCGGCTGGGGTCTCTCTGTTCTGGGACACGCCCATCGGCCCGCTGCGTTTCAACTTCTCCTACCCGGTGCGACGGATGTCCTATGACCGGCCGCAGAACTTCGACCTGACCGTCTCGACACGGTTCTGATGCGCATGGCTCGGGCGGCTGTCGCGCTGGCGGCGGCGGTGTCACTGCTGCTTGCCGCCGTGGCATCGGCGCAACCGGAGGCGGACACGACCTTTCCACTCGGGCAGCCTTCCCCGATCCTGACGCTGGATCAGGAACGGCTGTTCGAGGACTCCGCCTTCGGACAGCGGGTGCGTGATGAGGTGGAAGAGGCCGCACGCGCTCTGGCTGCGGAGAACCGCCGCCTCGAGGAAGAACTCAGCGACGAAGAGCTTGCCCTCACCGAACGGCGCGCGGAGCTTGCACCCGAGGAATTTCGCGAGCTTGCCGACGCGTTCGACGCCCGGGTCGCCGAAATCCGCGCCACGCAGGAGTCGAAGAACCGTGCGCTCTCGGAATTCCAGGAGGCCGAGACACAGCGCTTTTTCAGCCTCATTGCGCCTATCCTGACAGCCATGGTGCGCGAGCGGGGCGCGGTGGCGCTGCTCGATCGCCGGGCGATCTTCATCGCCGCGGACCGGATCGATGTCACCGATGCGGCCATCGCGCGCGCCGATGCCGAAATCGGCACCGGCGCGGATACGGCCCCCCCCATCCTGCCCGACGAACCGGAACCGGCCGAAGCCCCGGATGCAGCGCCACCGCCCGCCGAGGGTGGTCCGCCGCTGGAGCTGCCCGACCCGATCACCACGGAATAGGTGCGGTGCGGCTTGCCTGTACGGGGGCATGTTGCTAGGGAAAAGACCAATTTCTCCAGCCGGCCGGTGCCGCGCAGGGACGGATACACCGACAGGGAGCCACGGACATGACCGAGCCTGAAGTCGCTTGGGCCGATCTTCGCGAAGCGGATGTCGAGATGATCAAGCGGGTGATCCCGCATCGCTATCCGTTCCTGATGATCGACCGGCTGCGCGACATCGAACTCGGCAAGAGTGTCGTGGGCATCAAGAACGTCACCGCGAACGAACCGCAGTTCGAGGGGCATTTCCCTGGCGCGGCGATCATGCCCGGGGTGATGATCATCGAGGCGATGGCCCAGACCGCCGGCGTTCTGGTGGGGCTGACCCGCGATCTGGTGGACAAGAACGCGATGGTCTATTTCATGGCGATCGAGAAGGCCAAGTTCCGCCGAAAGGTGGTTCCCGGCGACACGCTGGAGCTGCACCTGACCGTCAAGCGCGGCAGTACCAAGGTCTGGCGCTTCGAGGGCATCGCCAGGGTCGCCGGCGCGGTCGTCGCGGAGGCAGAACTGACCGCGATGATGGAGCTTTCCGAAACCTGATCGGCGCGAGGGCATGGCCTGGTGCCGCACCGAAAGCTGCGGCGATTGATGAAGGCGCCGACATTGCTGCTGGTCGCGCGATGGCGGCGCGGCTGCGGGGCCTTCGCAGCGGTGCGGCGGCTACCGCCACGCGTTCCCCCGCCGGGGCGCTTGACTTTTCCGGCCGGCTGTCCGACCCGGCTGCGGGAACATGGACGAGGGGCGTGATGGGACGAGTCGCGATCATAGGCGGGCAAGGGAGATTGCCGATCATCCTTGCGCAGGCACTCGAGGCGCGCGGCGAGCCGCCGCTCCTGACGGCGATGGAGCAGTTCCCGATCGAGGATGCGGGCGCGCGGGAGGTGACGCATTTCCGAATCGAGCGGTTGACCCTGTTTCTCGACCATCTGCACGGCCAAGGCGTGGATCGGATCGTCCTTGCCGGCATCGTGCGCCGCCCCGCACTCGAACCCGAGTTGATAGACCCGCGCACCGCGCAACTGGTCCCACGCCTTCTCGCCGCGGCGCAGGACGGTGACGACGCCACGCTGCGCGCGGTCATCGAACTTATCGAGGAGGACGGCTTCTCCGTCCTCGGCGTACACGAGGTGGCGCCCGAGCTTGTCCCTTCCGCCGGGGTTCTGACGGATGCGCAACCCGCTTCGCAGGACCGCCAGGATGCCGAGCGCGCAGCCCGCATCGTTGCGGCGCTGGGCGCCGTTGATGTGGGGCAGGGCGCGGTCGTGGCGGGCGGCCTGTGCCTTGCGGTCGAGGCGCTGCCGGGCACCGATGCGATGCTCGCCCATGTGGCCGAGACCCGCCCGGCGGGAGGCGGGGGCGTGCTCTACAAGGCGCCGAAGCCGGGGCAGGAGCGGCGGGTGGACCTGCCCACAATCGGCCCTTTGAGTGTGGACAAGGCGGCGCGGGCGGGGCTTTCCGGCATCGCCTTCGAGGCTGGCGGCGTGCTGCTCATCGATCGCGAAGAGACCGTGGCGCGCGCCGAGGCAGCCGGGCTGTTCCTCTGGGCGCGGAGCCCATGAAACTGTTTATCGTCGCCGGTGAGCATTCGGGCGACTCGCTGGGCGCGGAACTCATGCGCGAGCTTGTGGAACTGGCGCAGGAGCCGGTGAGGTTCGAGGGCATCGGCGGTCCGCGAATGCAGGCGCAAGGGCTCGCCAGCCTGTTCGAGATGCAGGAGCTTTCGCTCATGGGGTTGACCGAGATCCTGCCGCGCCTGTTCTCGATCCGCGCAAGGATCGCGCAGACCACGGATGCGATCCTGCGCGCGGCACCGGATGCTTTGATCACCATCGACAGCCCGGAATTCTGCCTGCGCGTCGCCAGAAGGGCGCGCGCGGCGTCGCCGGGGCTGCGCACGATCCACTATGTCGCTCCCTCCGTCTGGGCCTGGCGACCCGGGCGCGCGGCGCGCATGGCGCGCTCGATCGATCATGTGCTGACGTTACTGCCCTTCGAGCCGCCCTATATGCAGGCCGCCGGGATGAGCAGCGATTTCGTCGGCCACCCGGTGGCCGCCGCCGCGCAGGCCGATGCGGCTGCCGCGCAACGCTTCCGCGCGCGTCACGCCATCGCCCCCGACGCGCCGCTGGTGCTGGCACTGCCGGGATCGCGCAGGGGCGAGATCTCGCGGCACGCGGGCGAGTTCGGCAGGACCCTGCATCTGCTGCACGCGCGCCGACCCGATCTGCGCGTGGTGGTCCCCACGGTGCGCGGCCTGCGTGCCGAGGTTGCCGCGCGCTGCGCGGACTGGCCTGGCGCGCCGGTGATACTGGATCCCGATAACGCCGATGAGCCCGATGAGAAGGCAGCGGCCTTCGCGGCTGCGGATGCCGCCCTCGCGGCCTCGGGGACGGTGTCGCTGGAACTGGCTGCGGCCGGTGTGCCCATGGTTGTTGCGTATTCCTTGAACCGGTTGAACTGGGAACTGGGGCGGCGCCTGATCCATCTCGATACGGTCACGCTGGTCAACCTGGTCAGCGAAACTCGCGCGGTGCCCGAGCATCTGGGCCCGCATGAGTGCCGTGCCGAGCGTATGGCGCCGACGCTCGAGCGGGTGCTTTGCGATCCGGGTGAGCGCGCCAGGCAACGCGCGGCGATGCAACTGACGCTGCAGCGTCTCGGGCAGGGGCAGGAGGCGCCGGGCCGGCGCGCTGCGCGCTCGGTCCTGGCCCATCTCGGGCGGCGCCTCGCCCGATCGTCGGATTGAAAATCAACGCATTGCGCAATAGGGTTGCAGTCAGCGCATGACGGCGTTTCGGGATTGTCCGTGGTGGCGTCTCGTCGGAGCCCCTATCTCTTGGGCAACCGACACAGCCCATTGCGAGGACCGAAAAATGCGCGACAACGATCATCTCGACACCATGTTCGACCATCCCGATTTCATCCTGCTCGACGCGGTTTCGCTGGAGCGCGAAGCGCGCCGGCTGCGTGCCGAAGCCATGGCCGAGGGCCTTCGCGACCTCGGGCGCTGGATCGCACGTCAAGGCGCCGCGCTGCGCGCTGGCCGTGCCAAGCAGACGGCCTGAGCACGCACGCCGCGCCGTCTGCCTTCCCCGATAGCGCCCGCCGCCCCCTTTCCGCGCAGTTGCGCGGGATGGGGCGGCCCGCGCCGCGCCCCCTTCCTCCGCGCCGTCAAAGGTCCTAGGAAAGGGGCATGAGCGACACCCCCCGCCCCGTCATCCGGCTCAAGCCCAAATCCGACCCGCGCGCCATTCGCCACGGGTTTCCGTGGGTGTTCGCTGATGAACTGGTCACCGACCGGCGCACCCGCGCCTTGGCGCCCGGCACCCTTGCCATTCTCGAAGATGCCGGGCGGAGCCCGCTCGGGCTCGTCGCGCTCAACCCGAATTCGCGCATCATCGCACGGATGCTCGACCGCGACCCTGACGCACGGGTCGATACCGCTTGGTTCGCGAGCCGGATCGCGCGCGCGCTCAGCCTGCGCGAGCGGCTCTTTGCGGCCCCCTTCTACCGGTTGGTCCATGCCGAGGCCGATGCGCTGCCCGGAGTGGTGATCGACCGTTTCGGCGATCTTGCCGTCATCCAGCCCAATGCCGCCTGGGCCGAGGCCCTGCTTGAGCCACTGGTCGAGGCGCTGGTCTCATGCACCGGTGTTGCGCGCGTGGTGCGCAACGGCACCGGGCGCGCGCGCGCGCTTGAGGGGCTCGAGCCTGTGACCGATGTTCTGCGCGGTACGGTGAGCGAACCGGTCGCGGTGCCGGTGAATGGCGCGACCTGCATGGCCGATGTGCTGGGCGGCCAGAAGACGGGGCTGTTTCTGGACCAGTTGCCCAATCAGGCCTACGCCGCAACGCTGGCCAAGGGGGGGCGGGTGCTCGATGTCTTTTCGCATGTCGGCGGCTTCGCGCTCAGCGCGTTGGCGGGCGGCGCGGCATCGGCGCTTGCGGTGGACAGCTCGGAGCCCGCGCTCGCACTCGCGCGCCTGGGCGCCGAGGCAAGCGGGCTCGCGGCGCGTTTCGAGACACGGCGCGGGGATGCGTTCGAGACGCTTGAGGCGCTTGCGGGCGAGGGTGCGCGGTTCGATCTTGTGATCTGCGACCCGCCGGCCTTCGCACCGAACAAATCGGCGTTGGAGGCGGGGCTTCGCGCTTATGAGCGTGTCGCGCGCCGCGCCGCGCCGTTGGTCGCGCCGGGCGGCTTCCTTGTGCTGTGCTCGTGCTCGCACGCTGCCGATCTGGCGCGGTTCCGCACGGCCTCGGCGCGCGGCATCGGTCGCGCGGGGCGCGCGGGGCAAATCATCCATACCGGCTTTGCCGGGCCGGACCACCCGACGCTGCCGCAACTGGCCGAGTCGGGCTATCTCAAGGCGCTGTTCTGGCGGCTCGATGGATGAGTAAGGCCGGCTCCCCGCTGCCGCGGGTTCTGATCGACGCCTGCGTGCTCTACCCCACCGTTCTGCGCGAGATCGTGCTGGGCGTGGCGGGTGAGGGGTTGTTCGCGCCGCTGTGGTCGGCGCGCATCCTCGCCGAATGGAAGCACGCGGCGGCGCGCGGCGGGCCGGGCGATGCGGCCATTGCCGAGGGTGAGATCGCGCTTGCCCGTGTCGCCTGGCCCGAGGCCGAGACTGCCGCCGACCCGGCGCTCGAGGCCACGCTCGATCTGCCCGACGCGGCCGACAAGCATGTCCTCGCCGCCGCCATATCGGGGCGGGCCGACCTGATCCTGACCCAGAACCTGCGCGATTTTCCCCGCCGCGCGCTGGCCCATCACGGGTTGCGTGCCGAGGCGCCGGATGCATTCCTGATGGCCCTGTGGCTGGAGCACCCAGACGCGGTCGCCGGGGTCGTGGAGGCCGTCCGCCTGCGGACCGAGCGTGTTTCGGGCCGCGCGCAGCCGGTGCGCGCGCTGCTCAAGCGCGCGCGCCTGCCGCGTCTGGGGAAGGCACTGGCGGCCGAGGACGGGTGAGCCAGCGGTTCAGCCTTCGGGGTTGCGCGCGCGCCACGCTGCCCAGTCCTCGGGCGTGTCTAGGTCGACGCGCGCGCGCTTGGCGGGCAGGGGGTAGTCGACGATCTGAGACGCCTCGCGGGTCAGAACGTCGCGCGCGCCGCGATCGCCCTCAAGCTGCGTCAACGCGTGGAAAAACTGTGCCGGAAAGATCACCGGATGGCCCGGCTCGCCCGCCTGCGTGGTGGCGCGCAGGATCGGCGGGGGGGCGGCCGAGCGGAAGGCTGCGATCATCGCCGCGATGTCGGATGCGGAGATCTCGGGCATGTCGGCAGGCAGCACCATCAGCCCCGCCGCGCCGCGCCGGGCGGCTTCGGCCGCGCCGGCGCGCAGTGAGGCCGCCATGCCCTCCGCAGCCTGAGCGACTTCAAGCAGCTTCACGCCAATCCCCTTGAGCGCATCGGCGCGCGCACGCGCCCCGGGCGGCAGCGTGACTACCACCGGAGCCCCTGCATCGCGCGCCGCGCGGGCCTGCCGCGCGATCAGTGGTAAGCCGCCCACCGGTTCAAGAAGCTTGTCGCGCCCTTCCATGCGGCGCGATGCCCCTGCCGCGGTGAGGAGCACGACGAATTCGCCGGATACCTGGCTCATGGGCGTCCTTGTCATTGCCTGCGCCGACCGGGTTGGAATGAGGTGTGGTCGATCGGACCCTCGGGCCCCGTCGCTTCATCTAGAGCGCGTTGCGTTTGCTCGGTTTCACCCCGCCCGGGCCGCTCGCGGCCCCGCCCCCTAGGCGGGCGCATCCGCGCCCACCTCGGGCGGCCGCATGCCCTCTGGTCGGAGCTGTATGAGTCCGATTCAACGCAACATGCTCTAAGGGGACGCCCGCCCAGATTTGGCGGCCCGTTACCATAGACAGGTGCGAGCCGGGCAAGTTCGGATGACCGCACCTCGCTCCGTTTGCCCTATTCGCCAGCTTCGTTGGCCGGGCTCGCATTGAGCAGCCCATAGCGTTCCTCGCCCAGCTTCTCGAAGAGCTCAAGCTGGGTTTCGAGGTAGTCGATATGGCCTTCCTCGTCGGCGATCAGCTCCTCGAAGAGGTTCTTGGAGACATGATCGCTCACCTTCTCGCAATGATCGCGCGCCTCGATGTAGAGCTTGCGCGCGTCATGCTCGGCGGCAAGGTCGCAATCGAGCGTTTCCTTGAGCGTCTGTCCGATGCGCAGCGCGTCGAGCTTCTGAAGATTGGGATGGCCACCGAGGAAGAGGATACGCTCGATCAGCTTGTCGGCGTGGTGCATCTCCTCCACGGATTCGGCGCGCGACTTGGCGGCGATCTTCCCATAGCCCCAGTCCTCCTGCAGGCGGTAATGCAGCCAGTACTGACTGATCGCGGTCAACTCGCTGCGCAGCGCCGCGTTGAGATACTCGATGACTTTCGTATCACCCTTCATGCATTCGGTCCCTTCGCTTCATGCGGTTCAACCCGCGCAGGTTCATGGGTACTCCCAATGTGTCGCATTTTTCCATCTGTGCAAGGAATTGCGGCATGCAACCCCCGCAATCGGCGCGTTTGCCCAGCGCGTGATAGACCTTGCCGGGGGTGATGATGGTGTCGGGGTCGGCGGTGCGCATCCAGTCCACCGCGGCGTGGATCTCGCGGTCGCTTATGGCGCAGCACTGGCAGACGATCATGCCGGGTCTCCTTCGTCGCGGCGGCTCATTTGGTCAGGATCAGCTTGCCCGCGCGGGTGATGCGGAGCAGATATGTCTGCCCGTCCAGCGCGATCCGTGCCAGCATTCCGCCCTCGGTCAGGCTGCGCGCGTCATGCACGGGAACCGGGCGGGATGCGTCCGGCGCATCGACGCGCGGGGTGAATTGCGGGGCCATGTTCATGCGCGTCTGCGCGGCTCTGTGCCGCCGCGAGGGGCGGGCGGGGTGGAACAATCGAAAAAGGTCATGGTCCTGATGCTCCATGCGATTGCGATCATCCGGGCTGACCGTGACGGCTGGCCCGGACAGGCAGAAGCTGACTGATTTTCTCGGGATTGTCAATTCCGACAATTTGCATCAGGAACTTGGTCCGCGGCGTTCAGGCCGCGCAGGAGCCCTCATTCCCCGAGGCGGTAGTCGCGCGGCACGAGACCCGAATCAGACGCCTCGAAGGTCTCGGCGCCGGGAACGATATCGGTGTTCTGCGCGGCAACGCATCGCCACCCGTCCGCGTCGCGGCGCATCACGAAACTCATCACCGTGCTGCGCGGCCCGGCCTCGGTG
>PWLT01000423.1 GCA_003558415.1 Hyphomicrobiales bacterium | reverse complement strand
TGGATCCTGCCGCGGAAACCGGGCTCGCGGGCCGGATCGCACTGAACCCGGCGGCCGACCCCGCCGAAGGCGGCGCCCTGTGGCGCCTGCGCGCAGGGCTGGGGGCCACCCAGCCCGGTGATGCCGGAGAAACCGCGGATCTGAGGAAGATGTCGGAACATCTCGACGCCGCGCGCGTGGCCCAATCGGGCGGCATTACCAGCGTGGCGCGCAGCTTCGCCGAGTTGACGAGCGAGTTCCACAGCACCATCGGAACCGAAGGTCAGAGCGCACAGGCCAGGGAGAGCTTCGCGACGGCGCAGGCAGATACGCTGCGGCAAACCCAGCTCGCCGACGCGGTGGATACCGACGCCGAACTGCAGCACCTCATGACCATCGAGCGATCCTATGCTGCGAACGCACAGGTGCTGCGCGCCGCCGACGAGATGCTTCAAACTCTATTGGGGAGGTGAGCCGTGAGCCTGCAATCCATCGGTGATCTCGCCCAGAGCTTTCTGATCCGCAGCCGCACAGCCCAGGTCAAGTCCGAGCTGCAGCGCCACAACACCGAGCTGAGCACCGGCCGCGTCGCCGACATTGCTGAAACGCTGCGCGGCGATTTCACCGGGCTGTCTGCCATTGAACACGGCAGCACCCAGGCCAGCGCCTTTTCCGAAAGCATTCGGGAAACGGTGATCCATGTCGAAGGCATGCAGGACCGGCTGGGCGCGATCGCCGAAGACGGGGCGCGCGTCGCATCGCAGCTCGCCACCGCCCTGGACGGCGCCCCGCCCGGGATCGTCGACTCGGTCGCCTCCATCGGCGCCGGTGCCTTCGACTCTGCCGTCTCGAATCTCAATGCCCGTGTCGCGGGACGCGCGCTTTTCGCCGGAGCGGCGAGCGGCGGGCCGGCACTCGCACCCGGCGGGGAAATCCTCGCCGCACTGTCTGCCGACACGGCCGCGGCCGAGAACCCCGCCGAGCTCGAAACCGCCGTGTTGGAATGGTTCGAAGAACCGGGCGGCGGATTCGACACCCACGCCTATCGTGGCTCCGGCACCGAGACCGGTCCGGCAAGCCTGAGCGAGAGCGAGAGCATGACCCTGCCGGGGAGCGCCGCAAGCCCCGAAATGCGGCGCCATCTTGCGGGGCTGGCCCTTGCGGCACTTGTCGATGACGGCGCCTTTTCCGGTGACACGCGCGCGCGCTCCGAGACGCTGCGGCGCGCAGGGCAGAAGCTCGCCGAGAGCCAGCCCGGCATCGTGGCGATGTCGGCGAAGCTGGGCACGGCGGAGGCCAGGATCGAGACGATCAGGGTTCGAAACACCGCAGAGAGCGCCGCGCTTGAGATGGCGCGGGAGGAACTGATCGGCATCGATCCCTACGACGCGGCGGTGCGTCTGGAGCAGGCTCGCAGCCGGGTCGAGATGATGTTCGCGCTGACGGCACGGCTCCAGCGTCTGAACTTCTCGGAGCATCTGCGATGAAAGCACTCCTCGCGGCGGTCCTTGTTCTGTTCCTGCTGCCCGGGATGGCGCTGGCCAACCAGATACGGATCAAGGATCTCGTCGAGTTCGACGGGGTGCGCGGCAACGACCTTGTCGGCTATGGGCTCGTCGTCGGTCTCAACGGCAGTGGCGACGGGCTGCGAAACGCCCCCTTCACCGAGGATATCATGGCCAGCATTCTCGAGCGGCTCGGCGTGAATGTCACCGGCGAGCAGTTCCGCCCGCGCAATGTCGCCGCCGTCATGGTCACCGCGACGCTGCCGCCCTTCGCGCGCGCCGGTGCGCGCATCGATGTCAATGTCTCGGCCATCGGCGACGCGAGCAGCCTGCTCGGCGGCACGCTCGTGATGACCCCGCTCAACGGCGCGGACGGGCAGATATACGCCGTCGCCCAGGGGTCGGTCATCGCAGGCGGCGCATCGGCCGAGGGCGATGGGGCATCGGTTGTCCAGGGCGTTCCCACCGCCGGCACGATCCCCGCCGGCGCGCGCGTCGAGCAGGAGGTGGATTTCGAGCTCGACAGCCTCTCCGCGATGCGGCTCGGATTGCGCAACCCCGATCTGACCACGGCCGCGCGAATCGAACAGGTCATCAACGCGGAGTTCCAGCGCGGCGTGGCGCGAATGCGTGATCCGGGGACGGTCATGCTCGACATTGCAGCCACCGGCATGAGCTCACCCGCACACGCGCTCGCGCGCATCGAGAATCTGCGTGTGTCGCCGGAGACCCGCGCGCGCGTGGTGGTCGACCATCGTTCCGGCACGATCGTGATGGGTGAGGATGTCCGCATCAGCCGGGTGGCCGTCGCCCAGGGAAGCCTGACGCTGCGAATCGAGGAAGCGCCGCTTGTTTCGCAGCCCAACCCTTTTGCGGACGGCGAAACCGTGGTGGTGCCGCGCACCCGGGTCGATGTCGAGGAGCAGGAGCGCGCAGGCCTTGCCGAGATCGACGGCGGAACCTCGCTCTCGGAGGTCGTGGCCGGGCTCAACGCACTTGGCGTATCGCCGCGCGAGATGATCGACATCCTCAAGAGCGTCAGCGCCGCCGGCGCCCTGCATGCCGAATTCGTTGTCCGCTGAGCGGCGCCTGCGAACTGCCGCGGTGCAGGGCCTGCCGTCAGCCCGGCTCCGTCGCCGTCGCCGCCACGGCATCCGCTTCGGTTGGCTCGGGCGGCGAGAGTGCCGAAAGGGGGCGCGATAGCCGGTACCGCGTCACCCAGAGCAGCCGCGATTCGGCGCGCGTGATAGCCACATAGGCGAGCCGCTTCCACAGCGCGATCCCCGCCTCCACCCGCCCCGAGCGCGCCGCGGCCCACAGATCCGGAGCGAAGACCTGAACATCGCGCCATTGCGAGCCCTGCGCCTTGTGGATGGTCACCGCAGCCCCGTGCAGGAACGCCGCCCCCATGCGCGCCGCCGAGGTGATGACAGGCTCCTCCGCCCCCTCGCGTTCGATCTTGATGATTGCGGCAGCCGAAACAGACGGCACCTCGGCGCCAATCACATGCAGCCGCGCGAAACCCGGCTTGCGCCCAGGCCCGAGATAGATGACCTGCGCCCCCCGGATCAGTCCCCTTGCCTCCAACTCGATGCGCCGCTTGCGGTGCTTGAGCGGCAGCTCAAGCCCATCGCAGATCAGCGGCTCGCCCGGCAGAAGCGCATCGCCCGGGGCGTCGTAAACGTTCCGAAACGCCTGAATCAGCCGCACGCGCGTGGCGTTGCGCCACACCAGCACGGGCGAGCGTGCCATGAGATCGGCCTCCACGCGGCCGGCCACGACCACACGCGAATCGGCTCGCGCCGCCTCCTCCACCAGGCCCTCGAAACCCGCGAAATCGAGTTCGGGATCGGACAGGGCATGCGCCAGGTCGATGATCGGATTGTCGCGTGCCTGGCGGTGAATGCGCCCGAGTTCGATCCGCTGCGCGGGCGGCAATTGATCGAATATCATCTCGCCGGATTGGCCCACCGGCGCGAGTTGAGCGGGGTCGCCGAACAGAACCAGGGTCGAGAACACCTGGCGCAGATCCTCGAGCTGACGCGCCTCGAGCATCGAGGCCTCGTCC
>PWLT01000293.1 GCA_003558415.1 Hyphomicrobiales bacterium | reverse complement strand
GTGCTTGCGGGTGTCGCCGCGCTGGTGCTGGCGGGCTGCGCCGCAGGGCCCGAACACACACCGCCCCAACGCCTTGCGCCCGCTGCCGACCTGGAGCCTTTGATGCCCAGTTTCGGGCCGCCGCGCCCGACCCCGCCGCAGCGCGCCAATGCCGATATCGCGCGCGATTTTCTAGAGCTGTCCTTCTTCATGGAAAGCGGGCGCGAGATCGCGCGCCTGTCGCGTTTCGAAGGCCCCATCACGCTGCGTCTGACCGGGCAGGTGCCCCCCGGCGCGGCCGAGGAAACCGAGCGCCTGCTGGGGCGGCTGCGTCGCGAGGCGGGGATCGCCCTGACCCCCGCGCCCGAGGGCGAGACGGCCAGCATCACCGTCGAGTTCGTGCCGCGCAGGCATATCGATGCCGCCGTCAACCGTGCTGCCTGCTTCATCGTGCCGCGCGTGTCGAGCTGGGAGGAATTCCGCCGCCACCGGCGCAGTGCGCGGCTGGACTGGACCACCCTGGAGCAGCGCGAGCGGGTCGCCATCTTCATCCCCCATGACGTGCCGCGCCAGGAAATCCGCGATTGCCTGCACGAAGAGATCGCGCAGGCGATGGGGCCGCTCAATGATCTCTTCCGCCTGCCCGACAGCGTGTTCAACGACGACAATTTCCAGACCGTGCTCACCGGTTTCGACATGCTGATCCTGCGCGCCTATTACGACGACGCGCTGGAGAGCGGCATGACCCGTGACGAGGTCGCCGAGCGGCTGCCTGCGATCCTCGCGCGGCTCAACCCGCGCGGCGAGGCCATCGCGCCCGGCCCGCCGGTGCAGCGCAGCCCGCGCGAATGGATCGACGCGGTGGAAAACGCGCTGGGGGCGGCACAGAGCCGCACGGCGCGGCGCAGTAATGCCGCGCGCGCGCTGCAGATCGCGCGTGACCAGGGATGGCAGGGGCCGCGTCTGGCCTTCAGCCTGTTCAACATGGGGCGGCTTTCACCGCCCGGTGAGGGCGAGCGGGCGCTGCGCTACTTCATGGAGGCCGGGCGCATCTATGCCGAGCTGCCCGGGGCCGAGGCCCATGCCGCACATGTCGACATGCAGCTTGCCGGTTTCGCGCTTTCCATCGGCGAGTACGACCAGGCGCTGCGCATCACCCGCCGCGCTCAGCCCGCGGCGATCGCGACCGAGAACGCGGCACTTCTGGCATCGCTCAAGATGGTCCAGGCCGAGGCGCTGGAGCGGCTGGGGCAGCCGGACGAGGCCCGCGTGGTGCGCCTCGACAGTCTCGGCTGGGCGCGATATGGCTTCGGCGATACGGAGCGGGTGCGCACAAGGCTGGCCGAGATCGCCAGGCTGGCCCCGCCGCGAGAGAGTGCACGGGCAGGAGGCTGAACAGGCATGATCGTGATCGCCGGGCTGATCGGGGGCGCGGTATGGGGCGCGCTACACGCGAAGAAGCGCGGCGGCAACCGCATGGACATGGCCCAATATGCCGCCGTTTACGGGATCATCTTCGCCCTTCTCGGCCTGGTGGCCACGGTCGTGCTCGAACGGATGCTCTGAGGGCGCGATGTTTCTGCCGTTCTTCCAGGAGCTGCGTGAGGCCGGAGTGCCGGTCAGCCTGCGCGAGCACCTCACCTTTCTGGAGGGCATGAGCGCGGGCCTTGTGACCTATGATGTCGAGGGGTTCTATTACCTCGCCCGCGCGGCGATGGTGAAGGATGAGCGCCATATCGACCGCTTCGACCGCGCCTTCGCCAATGCCTTCAAGGGGTTGGAGGAAATCAGCACGCAGGATGTGCTCGACGCGGTGGACCTGCCGCGCGACTGGCTGGAGAAGATGGCCGAGAAGCACCTCAGCGATGCCGAGAAGGCCGAAATCGAGGCTCTGGGCGGCTTCGACAAGCTCATGGAGACGCTGCGCGAGCGGCTCAAGGAGCAGCAGGGCCGCCATCAGGGCGGCAGCAAATGGATCGGCACCGCCGGGACCTCACCCTTCGGCGCCTATGGCTACAACCCCGAGGGCGTGCGCATCGGACAGAATGAGAGCCGCCACCAGCGCGCGGTGAAGGTCTGGGACAAGCGCGAATTCCGCGATTTCGACGATACGGTGGAGCTGGGCACGCGCAACATCAAGGTCGCGCTCAAGCGGCTGCGCAAATGGGCCCGCGACGGCGCGCAGGAGGAGCTCGACCTCGACGCCACCATCCGCTCCACCGCCGAGCAGGGATATCTCGACGTGCGCACCCGCCCCGAGCGGCGCAACGCGGTCAAGGTGCTGCTGTTTCTCGATGTGGGCGGCTCGATGGACCCTTATGTGCGCGTGGTCGAGGAGCTGTTTTCCGCCGCGCGCGCGGAGTTCAAGCATCTCGAACACTGGTATTTCCACAACTGCCTTTATGAGGGCGTGTGGCGCGACAACCGCCGCCGCTGGAACGCGCAGACCTCCACGGCGGAACTGCTGCGCACCTATGGCTCCGACTGGAAATGCATCTTCGTGGGCGATGCGCATATGAGCCCCTACGAGATCACCCATGCCGGCGGCGCCAATGAGCACTGGAACCCCGAGCCGGGGCATGTCTGGCTGCAGCGCGCCCGCACGCAATGGCCCGATCACCTGTGGATCAACCCCACGCCCGAGAAATTCTGGCCCCATTCCCATTCCATCCGCCTGATCCGCGAGATCTTCGAGGACCGCATGGTGCCGATGACGCTGGAGGGACTGTCGCGGGGTGTGAAGGAGCTGGGGCGGTGAGCGGGTGGCGGTGGAGGGTTCTGGTTGGGGGGGAGGGGCGCGTATGCGGACCAAGCGGTCATTCAAACCATCTACCCGACAACCTTCGCCGTTGCAGCATCATCGACTTTGATGATGATAAAGCATTATGAAGGGGGGTGCGCCATATCGCGCTGGCTCAGAGACACATCAGATTTTTAGTAGACTATCAAAGCGAACAAATGACCGAATATCCGCCTCTGTTAGCAACCTTGCGCTTCTTGAGATGCGCCTGGACAACCTGATGAGGTCATCTCTTCGCTGTGGCGATAAGAATGCTTCATAGGCGCAGCCCGCCAATGCCCGCTGGATTGTCTGCATATCCCTATGAAAGGATGAGTTGCGCTTACCAAAAATCGCCACATCAGTTGACAAGGGAACAATCACCGCCTCCACCCTTTCATCCTTGTCCGATATCGGAGTGCACCTAGTTCGAGTAAAAAATGCGAGGGAGGTGTCAGGGAGGATAAAGTCTGCATGTGACGACCGAAGAATCGAAAACTTTAACGATCTATGGGAGTCAGCACGCTTTACCTCGGAGAAGTCGGCCAAAAGAGATTTATTGTGTGCACTCTTCGCTGTCTCGATCATAGCCGTGGCCATTTTATCATAGAAGAGCCTCGCAAACATCTCCATTTTAGGTGCGCTGTCCCTAATCAATTTGGGCGCCGCTTGCATGATCCAGGGCCATCGCAGTTGGCTCAGGCTTGCGGCAAGTTGTTGAGCAAGCTGTATAGAAACGCATCATCCCAGCCTGCGCGTTTGATCTTGATGGAGAGGGATCCTGTCGACGTGTCGCGCTT
>PWLT01000101.1 GCA_003558415.1 Hyphomicrobiales bacterium | reverse complement strand
GTCGCCGCCGGGCGTGAAGCCGCCGATTGCGTGATTCGCAACGCGGCGGTGGTGAGCGTTCACACCCGCGAGGTGCTGAGCGGCTGGCAGGTCGCCATCGCCGCCGGGCGCTTTGCCTATGTCGGCCCCGATGCCTCGCATTGCATCGGCCCCGAGACGGAAGTGATCGAGGCCGGCGGCTGCTACCTGATCCCGGGGCTGTGCGACGGGCATATGCATATCGAATCGGGCATGCTCACACCGGCGCGCTTTGCCGAAGCGGTGATCCCGCACGGGACCACGACCATGTTCGTCGACCCCCACGAGATCGCCAATGTGCTGGGCCTGCGCGGGGTAAAGCTGATGCATGACGAGGCACTGATGCAGCCCGTCAACATCTTCACGCAGATGCCCTCATGCGCGCCGTCGGCGCCGGGGCTGGAGACCACCGGATTCGAGATCACGCCCGAGGATGTGGCCGAGGCGATGGGCTGGCCCGGCATCGTGGGCCTGGGCGAGATGATGAACTTCCCCGGCGTGGTGGCGGGTGATGCGAAGATGCTCGCCGAGATCGCCGCGACCCAGCGCGCGGGCAAGACCGTGGGCGGGCATTACGCCTCGCCCGATCTGGGGCCGGCCTTTCACGCCTATGCCGCCGGCGGGCCGGCCGACGACCATGAGGGCACGCGTGAGGAAGATGCAATCGCGCGGATGCGCCAGGGGATGCGGGCGATGATCCGGCTGGGCAGCGCATGGTACGATGTCGAGGCCCAGATCACCGCCATCACCGAGCGTGGCCTTGATCCGCGCAACATGATCCTGTGCACCGATGACTGCCATTCCGGCACTCTGGTGGGCGAGGGCCATATAGATCGCGTCCTGCGCCATGCCATCGACTGCGGCGCAGATCCGCTGGTGGCGCTGCAGATGGCGACGATCAACACCGCCACGCATTTCGGGCTCGAGCGCGAGTTGGGCGCCATCGCGCCGGGGCGCCGCGCCGATGCCATCCTGACCTCGGATCTGCGCGCCCTGCCCATCGAGCGGGTGATCGCGCGCGGCGTCACCGTGGCCGAGGCCGGGCGGATCGCCGTGAGCTGTCCGCATCTCGACTGGCCCAAAGATGTGCGCAGAACTGTCCATCTGGGCCGGGCGCTGGATGCGAGCGATTTCGCCGTGCCTGCCCCCAATGGCGCGCAGCGTGTCACCGCCCGTGTCATCGGCGTGGTCGAGAATCAGGCGCCGACACGGGCGCTGACCGCCGATCTTGCCGTCGCGGGCGGGCAGGTGCAGCCTGATGTTGCGCGCGACGTCGCCCGCATCGCACTGGTGGAGCGTCATCGCGGCACCGGGGGCGTGGTGAACGGCTTCGTCTCGGGCTTTGGCTATCGCGGGCGCATGGCGCTGGCCTCCACGGTGGCGCATGACAGCCATCAGATGATCGTGGTGGGCACCTGCGCCGAGACCATGGCCCTGGCCGCGAACCGGCTGGGCGAGGCCGGTGGTGGCGTGACGCTGTGGCGCGATGGCGTGGAGGCCGCGCTGATACCCCTGCCCATTGCCGGGCTGATGTCGGATCGCCCCGCCGCCGAGGTGGCGGCCGCCGCCGATGCGCTGGGCGCGGCGATGCGCGATTGCGGCTGCACCCTCAACAACGCCTTCATGCAGCATTCCCTGCTGGCGCTGGTCGTGATCCCCGAGCTGCGCATCTCGGATCTGGGGCTGGTGGATGTCACCCGCTTCGCCATGACCGATCTTGTCGTGGAGGGCGCATCGTGATCGAACCGGATGCCGCGCTGCCGGTGCGGACCCCGCAGCTTCCCGAGCCCGAGGGCTTCACCGACGCGGCAGCGGCGGTGGCGCGCCTGCAAGAGATCTACGACGCGGCGGTGGCGTTCCTGACCGAAAACTTTGCCGCGTCGCTGGACGGCGCCACGCCGGAGGCCCGCTTTCGCGCCTATTACCCCGAGATCCGCATCACCGTCACGCGCTTCACCAAGATCGACAGCCGCCTGAGCTTCGGATACGCCCCCGAGCCCGGCACCTATACGGCCACGATCACCCGACCGGATCTGTTTCAACGATATCTCGAACAGCAGATCGGGCTGCTGATCCGCAATCACGGCCTGCCGGTGATGATCGGCCCCTCGACCACGCCGATTCCGATCCATTTCGCCGTTGCCGGGCAGCCCTCGCTCAACGTGCCGCAGGAGGGGGTGCTGAGCTTCCCGCTGCGCGACATTTTCGATGTGCCCGATCTCTCCACGACCAATGACGATATCGTCAACGGGCTCAAGCCGCGCGCAAGAGACGGCAGCCGCCCGCTCGCGCCCTTCACCGCGCAACGGGTGGATTATTCGCTCTCGCGGCTGGCGCATTACACCGCGACCGAGGCGCGGCATTTCCAGAACCACGTTCTGTTCACCAACTACCAGTTCTATGTCGACGAGTTCGAAGCCTTCGCGCGCCAGGCGCTGGGCGATCCGCAATCGGGCTATACCGCGCTCGTCGGCCCCGACAATGTCGAGATCACCGACCCCGAGGCCCCGCTGCCGGTGCCCGAGCGGATGCCGCAAATGCCGACCTACCACCTCAAACGCGCCGGCAATGCCGGGGTGAGCCTGGTCAATATCGGCATCGGCCCCTCAAACGCCAAGACCGCGACCGATCATATCGCCGTGCTGCGCCCGCATGCCTGGCTCATGGTCGGCCACTGCGCCGGGCTGCGCAACACGCAGAATCTGGGCGATTTCGTGCTCGCCCATGCCTATGTGCGCGAGGATAACGTGCTCAACGACGATCTTCCGGTCTGGGTGCCGATCCCGGCGCTGGCCGAGATCCAGATCGCGCTGCAGGAGGCGGTGGCCGAGATCACGCAGCTTGAGGGCTTCGAGCTCAAGCGCATCATGCGCACCGGTACCGTGGCCACAATCGACAACCGAAACTGGGAGCTGCGCGACCAGTCCGGCCCGGTGCACCGGCTGTCGCAGTCGCGCGCCATCGCGCTGGACATGGAAAGTGCCACCATCGCCGCCAATGGTTTCCGCTTTCGCGTCCCCTATGGCACGCTGCTATGCGTGTCCGACAAACCCCTGCACGGCGAGCTGAAGCTGCCGGGCATGGCGACCGAGTTCTACCGCTCCCAGGTCGCGCGGCATCTGCTCATCGGGGTGCGCGCTATGGAGCTTCTGCGCGAGATGCCGCTCGAGCGCATTCACAGTCGCAAATTGCGAAGTTTCGAGGAAACGGCCTTCCTGTGACGCCTCGCGTCCAGTTAAAACAACCGAGTCAGCGGGAATTCGGGTAGAAAACGATTGTACAAGGCTTCGTGATAAGGCTAGATGCCGCCGATAAGCCCCCACCAGAACGGGACATTAGCAGGAGAGACGTGATGACCACGAAACCGATGACCAAAAGCGAGCTGGTCGCCGCGATGGCCGAGGAGCTCGGCTCCGACAAGAAGAGTGCCAACGCCGCGCTCGATGCGCTGACCAGCGTTGTGACCCGCGAGGTCGCCAAGGGCGGCGCGGTGACCCTGCCGGGGATCGGCAAGGTGTTCAGCCGCGACCGCCCCGCGCGC
>PWLT01000383.1 GCA_003558415.1 Hyphomicrobiales bacterium | reverse complement strand
GCGCTGGATCGGACTCATACAGCTCCTACCAGAGGGCATGCGCCCGCCGTCGTGCCGGAGGCAGGCCTGCTGCGTTACGGGGCGGGCGGGCGCATGCCCGGGCCGCGAGCGGCCCGGGCGAGGTGAAACCGATCAAATGCGAGGCGCTCTAAGCCGCCGGTGCCGTTCGCGCGGCGCGCTCACGGCGGTCCTGCACGATGTTCCAGCCCAGCAGGAGCAGGAAGGCAGCGAAGGCACCCCAGCGCACCATCGGTTCGAAATCCGGCCAGATCAGGAGAACGCACAGAACCGCCAGTAGCCCGCGCTGGAACAGGTTCACGGCTGTCTCCATATATCCCTCGAACACCGCCGCGAGCGCGTAGAGCGCAGCCAACGTCAGGATCGAAACCTGGAGCTTTTCCATGAGCGTGCCGGTCAGGATCGGGGTGAAGGCGAACATGAGCGGCACGATGTAGAGCGCCTTGGCCATCTTCCAGGCGGTCACGCCGGTGGGCATCGGCCGGCTGCCCGCGATCGCCGCGGCGGCAAAGGCGGTCAGACACACGGGCGGTGTGACCGAACTGTCCTGGCTGAGCCAGTAGATGATCAGATGCGCTGCCAGCAGCCCCGACAGAACGATCTCGGGGTTCAGCGAGTCCTGCATGATGGTGCGCTGCATCTCCAGCGGCGCGGCATCGAGAATGCGCTCGGCCTGGGCGCGCGACATGGCCTGGCCGATCTCGCCGGCGTATTCCGGCGAGCCGAGCGCGAGAATGGCCTGCACATTGTCGGGGATCGAGCCCGAGGCGATGGCCCCGATCAGCTCGACGCGGTTGATCAGATCCGCCAGCGCCGGCGCCGACAGCGTGGCGATCACGATATAGGCCGCCGTCACCGGCAGGCCCATGCCCAGCACCAGCGAGGCCATCGCGATCAGCGCAATGGCGATGAGCACCGAATTGCCCGCCCAAGCCCCGATCATCAGCGAGAAGGTGTTGCCCACCCCGCTGATCGTCACCGCCGAGATCACCACCCCGATGGCCACCAGCAGCACGGCCGTGAGCACCATGTTGCGCGCCCCCAGCGCCAGGCTTTCCAGGACCGCGCGCGGCCCCATCGGATTGCGCGTGATCCAGGAAAAGACCACCACAGCGATGATCGCGTAGCCGGCGGCATAGGTGGGAGTGAAGCCTTGAATCAACAGGGTCACCAGGACCGCCAGCGGTCCGAAGAAGGCGATGCCGTTGGCCTTGAGCACCTGCCAGAGAGTCTTTTCGATGCCCGCCTCGGGCTTGAGGTCGAGCCGCTTGGCGGTGATGCGCACATAAAAGCCCACCGAGAGGAAATAGATCAGCGCGGGCAGCACCGACAGCGCGGCGATGGTCAGGTAGGACACGCCCGTGAAACTGGCCATGACGAAGGCGCCCGCGCCCATGATCGGCGGCATGATCTGCCCGCCGGTCGAGCTGGCAGCCTCGGTCGCGGCGGCGGTGCGCGCGGGCAGCCCGGCGCGCTTCATCAGCGGGATGGTGATCGAGCCCGTCGAGACCGTGTTGGCCACTGCCGAGCCCGAGATCGTGCCCATCAGCCCCGAGCCGATGATCGCCACGATGCCCGGCCCCCCGACCATTCGCCGCGCCAGCACCTGGGCGAACTCGATGATGAAGGTTCCCGCGCCCGAGCGCAGCAGGAAGGCGCCGAAGAGGATGAACATGAACACGAAGCTCGACGAAATTCGCGCCACCGTGCCGAACATGCCGTCATCGGTGTAGAAGATGCGAAACAGCATCGTGTCGGTGCGCAGGCCCCCGAAGGTCAGCATCCCGGGAACGTGGCGCCCCCAGAAGGTGATGTAGGTGAAGCTGAGTATGATCAGGATCGGAATCACCCACCCCGTGGTGCGCCGCGTGAACTCGATGCCCAGGGCCAGCGCGATCAGCGTGAACACCCAGTCGTGCCAGGCCAGCCGCATGCCGCGATCATAGAATGCCTGCTCACCGAACCACAGATAGGCCACCAGGCTGAGCGCCAGCATCCCCAGCACCGTGTCGATGGCCATCACCACCCGTCGGCCCATGACTGTGCGCGCCTGCCAGGCCGGGTAGAGCAATGCACACAGGAACCCGAACCCCGCGAAATGGATCACCGAGGTCCACAGCTCGGGCCAGGCCGCGAAACTGTTGAAATAGATATGCAGCAGCGCGAAGGCCGCGCCGAACCAGAAGGCGATGCGCCCGGGCACACTGTCCAGCGGACGCAGCGCGGCGGTGCTGAGATTCTCGCTGTCGGCGGCGGGCTGGCCGGGGGCGTCATGGGCGGCAGAGCCGCGGGCGTTGCCGGGGGCGTTGACGGACATCACCATCTCCGAAGGCGGGTCGGGAATGCATCGCGGGGCGCGCACCCGCAGGGGAGGCCGGCTCCCCCGCGCGTGGACGCGCGCCCCGAAACGGAGAACCGGGCCGGGGCTGTCGCCGCCGGCCCGTCCGCCCGATCAGTCGATCGGCGCGATGCCTTCAGGGATCTCGAGCCCCACTTCCTCATAATAGCGCGCCGCGCCGGGATGCAGCGGCAGCGGGAGGCCCGCCATCGCGTTGTCGAGCGACATGTCGCAGGTGGCGATGTGGATGTTGCACAGGAAGTCGAGGTTTTCGTAGATCGCCTTGGTGAAGAGATAGACATCCTCCTCGGAGACGTCCTCGTTCACCGCCAGGAAGTTGGGCTGGGCGATGGTGGGAAGATCCTCGTCCTGACCCGGATAGGTGCCGGCGGGGATGGTGATCGGGAAATACATCCCCAGCCCGCCATCGAAGGCCGCGGCCTCTTCTTCGGTAAAGGACAGCAGCGTGAGACTGTCTCCGGCCTGGGCCATGGCCTGGGTGACGGAGCCCACGCCGAAGCCGGAATTGACCATCATGCCGTCGATCTGGCCGTCGATCATCGAATCCACCGAGGGGCTGAAGCCCTGATAGACGAGATCCCATTCCTCATCGACATCGATGCCGAAATTGGCCAGCTGGAAGCGCGCCGAATGCTCGGTGCCCGAGTTGCGCGCCCCGATCGAGAAGGTCCCGTCGAATTCCAGCAGGTCGGAAGCGGTGCCGTTGACGACATGATCATTGGCGAGCAGATAGTGCTTCACGCTCGGCCACAGCAGGGCGATGGAGCGCAGATTCTCCTGCGGGCCCTCATCCTCGAGCACGCCCGAGCCCTCGCGCCCCCACATGCCGAAGATGGCGAGATAGATGCCGAACTGGGCCTGGTCGTCGCGCATCAGCCCGATGTTTTCACCCGATCCGGCCGAACTGATGGCCGACATGTCGATGCCGTACTCGTTCTGAAGCTCCATCTTCGCAAGAGTGGCCAGCGCCACGCCGACCGGATAGAAGGTTCCGCCCGTTCCGGCCGTGGTCAGAATGTACTGGCGGTCCTCGGCCACCGCAGCCGGTGCGGTGAACAAGGCCGCCGGCACGGCCAGTGCCGTTGCAATGGCCGTGCTCGTTACTGTTTTCCGTAGCGCCGTCATGTGTGTCTCTCCTGTTGGCAAGGAATCGTTTGTGATTAGGCGCCATCTGGGGACGGCACCGGCGCGCCAGTCGCTATGT
>PWLT01000317.1 GCA_003558415.1 Hyphomicrobiales bacterium | reverse complement strand
GAGCGGCGCACCGACGCCGAACTGGCCGAGCTGATGGAGAACCTCGGCGGGCACTGCCTGGAGAGTCTGCGCGAAGCCTTCACCGCTGCCGCGAAAAGCGACCGGCCGACGGCCTTCGTGGCCTACACGATCAAGGGTCGCGGCACGCCGCTCGCTGGGCACAAGGACAATCACGGCGGGCTCATGACGGCGTCGCAGATGGAGAGTTTCCGCCAGCAGATGAATATTCGCGAGGGTCACGAATGGGACCGCGCCGAGGGGCTCGACCAGAACGAGTCCGATATTGACGATATCTTCGCACGCGCGCCCTTCTTTTCGCACGGCCCGCGGCGCTACAGCGCTGCGAACATCGCCGTTCCGGCACTTTCCGCCCCTGACGACGCCGAGATTTCGACCCAGGCCGCCTTCGGCAAGATACTGGACGGGCTTGCGAAGTCCGATCATCCGCTGAGCGAGCGGATCGTGACGACCTCGCCGGACGTGACCGTGTCGACCAATCTCGGCGGTTGGGTCAACCGCCGGGGGCTCTTCGCGGTGGAGGAAGAGGACGACACCTTTCGGGCCGAAAAGGTGCCGTCGGTTCAAAAATGGCGGTTCTCGCCCGAGGGGCAGCATATCGAGCTCGGCATCGCCGAGATGAATCTCTTCCTCCTTCTGGGGGCCGCGGGGCTCAGTCACGAACTGTTTGGCGAGCGGCTCCTGCCGATCGGCACGCTGTACGACCCGTTCATCGCGCGCGGCCTCGATGCGCTGAACTACGCCTGCTATCAGGACGCCCGGTTCATGGTGGTCGGCACGCCCTCGGGCGTCTCACTGGCGCCGGAAGGGGGCGCGCACCAGTCGGTGGGAACGCCGCTCATCGGGATGAGCCAGGACGGCCTGGCCAGTTTCGAGCCCGCCTTTGCCGATGAACTGGCCTGCGTGATGGAATGGGCCTTCGATTACATGCAGCGCGATGGGGAACAGGCCGAAGGCGCCGACTGGCAGCGCGAGGCGGGCGGCGGATCGGTCTATCTGCGCCTTTCAACGCGTAGCCTGGAGCAACCCCGCCGGCCGCTTGAATCGATCCGGCAGGGTGTGATCGACGGTGCCTACTGGCTACGCCCGCCGGGGCCGAACTGCGAGGTGGTGATCGCCTATCAGGGTGTCGTGGCCTCGGAGGCTATCGCCGCTGCGGCCAACATCGCCGAGGGACGTCGCGATGTCGGAATTCTCGCCGTCACCTCGGCGGATCGGCTGAATGCCGGCTGGCAAGCCGCCCAGACCGCGCGCATCCATGGGCGCGACGCTGAAAGCCATGTCGAGGCGCTGCTCGCGCCGTTGCCGCGACACTGCCTGATCGTGACCGTGATCGACGGGCATCCGGCCACGCTGTCATGGCTTGGCGGGGTGAGCGGGCATCGCGTGGCCGGGCTGGGGGTCGAGCATTTCGGCCAGACCGGAACGGTTGCCGATCTCTATCGCCACTTCGGGATTGACCGCAATTCGATCATCAGGGTTGTCGCCGGTCTTTCGCAGGGCCGCCCCATCAGACTGTGCGGAGGTCTGTAATGGCCCAATTGCCCCATCGTTTCTGGGCCGACTACACGGCGCGCGAATTCGCCCGCCTCGACCATGAAAACCTGGTTGCGGTCCTGCCCGTCGGCGCGATCGAGCAGCACGGGCCGCATCTGCCGCTTTCGGTCGATCAGGCGATTCTCGACGGCATCATCGCCGCCACGCTCGATCATATCCCCGACGATTGTCCCGCCCTTTTCCTGCCCACCCTGCCTGTCGGCAAGAGCAACGAACACGCGCGTTTCCACGGCACTCTCACCTTTTCAAGCCAGACGCTGATCGCGATGTGGACCGAAATCGGGGACTCGGTCGCGGCGGCGGGGGTTCGCAAGCTTGTCCTGCTCAATTCCCACGGGGGGCAGATGGCGGTCATGGACATCGTGGCGCGTGATCTGCGCGTCAAGCACGACATGCTGACGGTGGCTGCCAACTGGTTCGCGATGGGCCTTCCCGACGGCCTGCTGACCGAGGACGAGGCGCGCCACGGCATCCATGCGGGCGACATGGAAACCTCGGTCATGCTGGCGCTCAGGCCCGATCTGGTGCAGATGGAGCACGCGCGCGACTTCCGCCCGCTCAATGCCCGGATGGCGCGCGAGAACCGGCATCTTGGCCTCGGTCCAGCCGGCAAGATCGGCTGGCAGGCCCAGGACATGCACCCCGCCGGGGCCTGCGGCAACGCCGCTGCGGCAAGCGCCGAAAAGGGGCGCGCCTTCATCGACCACGCCGCGCAGCAAATCGCGAACCTTCTGCGGGAGGTCGCGGCCACCCCGCTTTCGATCCTCGACAACCATCCCGATCCGGAGGCACCGGCATGACCCGACCGCTGATCACGCTGGACAGGGTGCGCAAGGAATTCGGCCGGTCCGTCCTTGCTGTCGAAGACATGACCCTGGCCATCAATCAGGGGGATTTCATAAGCCTTCTCGGCCCTTCGGGATGCGGAAAATCGACCGCGCTGCGAATGATCGCGGGGCTGCTGCCGGTCACGGCGGGCACGATCACCATCGCCCCGCCCGAGCAGAAGGCCGAGCAGGACCTGGGCTTCGTCTTTCAGGAGCCCACGCTGATGCCCTGGACGACGGTGTTCGGCAATGTCTGGCTGCCGCTGCGTCTGGCCGGGATCAGGCGCGCCGAAGCCGCCGAGAGGGTCCGGGCGGCGCTGGTCGAGGTCGGGCTGTCGCGGTTCGAGAAATCCTATCCGCGCGAACTGTCGGGCGGGATGAAGATGCGCGTATCGATCGCCCGCGCCATGGTGACGCGGCCGCGCATCCTGCTGATGGACGAGCCCTTCGCCGCGCTCGATGAAATGACGCGCATGAAGCTCAACAACGATGTCATGCGCCTCGCGGCCGAGCACCGGTTGACGGTGGTGTTCGTGACCCACTCGGTGTTCGAATCCGTCTATCTCTCCAACCGCATCGTGGTCATGGCGGCGCGTCCGGGCCGTGTCGCCGCCGATCTGGAGATGGCCGCCGCCTGGCCGCGCGACGACAGCTACCGCACGTCACCCGAGTACGCCGAAGAATGCCGCCGCGTCTCTGCCACGCTGAAAGGAACGCTGCATGACGATGACATCGACCACTGAAACCGCGCAGGATGCGCCGGCGCCGGTCAATACCGAGCATCTGAACGCACGGCGCCGCCAAAGACTGATGGCCTGGCTGATGCCGGTGGTCACGATGATCATGGCGATCGGCGCGTGGGAGTTCTGGGTCTGGTACAACGAGATCCCGCATTACCTGATCCCGGCGCCGAGCCGCATCTTCGCGACACTCATGACCGACGGCCCCTCGCTCATGCAGTCGGCGTGGTTCACGATCAGGCTGACCTTCTTCTCGCTTCTGCTGGCCATCGTCGGAGGCGTGTTGCTGGGCGCGCTCTTCGCGCTGTCGCGCCCTGTGGAGATGAGCCTCTTTCCCTTCGCGGTCATCCTGCAGGTCACTCCGGTCGTGGCCATCGCCCCGCTGATCCTGATCTACGTGCACAACACCTTTACCGCACTTCTCATCTGCGCCTGGATCGT